>JBKCCA010000412.1:0-5409 GCA_046305595.1 bacterium | reverse complement strand
GTAATAGATGTATCTACTTTACCATTCAAACTGTTGATGTTTGAATAAGTATAGATATTACCATCTGTACCAAAAATAGTGTCTCTTTGACCTCCAGCAGTTAACAATGAAATTGCATCTCCCTTAAGAGTAGTGTACTTTCCAATGTAACCGTAATTAAATAAATTATCTTGATGATTGATATCTTGTTGTTTGATATTATCTCTAGAAAAATCTGCTTGAATAGTATAATAAGCATTCTTTAATAGGGCTTTGCTATCTTGATCACCTTGATTAAACTTCTGAGTGTAACGAGCAAATACTCTAAAACTATTACGAATCTGTTCTCCGTTATTATCAGAGTTAAACAGCATATTACCTCTACCAAATAATCTTGATCTCTGAAGAGTACCAGATAAGCCTAATGCGAAAATGCTATTTTGAGTAGGTTGAAAATCTAACCTTGTATTAAAGTTAAAGTTTCTGTTCTCATTATTATCTTGAGCTTTAGTTTTTTCTAAGTTATCGTTAGTAGCTAAGTTAACTGTTGGGAATACTGTGATAGCCGGTCTATTCAACGCAGAATTATATTCAAATGTACCTGGGTTATTTCTAACTCTTTCTAAGAAATCATCTTTTGCTCTGTAAGCTCCAACATAAGAAGGATTTTGATCTCTTCTAGTTTCTAACTCACCTGATGCAAAGAAACCTAACAATGGTCTATTAGATTGATCATCTCCTTTTTTAAGCAACAAGGGTCCAGCAACGTTTGCACTGATCAAATTGTAACCATAACCATCTAAAAATTCTGATGTAACAGCTTCAACACCGCCATAGAATTTTTTCGAAGGACCTTTTGATGTGATTGTGATAATACCACCTGTAGCGTCACCATATTGTGCAGGCACACCACCCGTAATTACCGTAATTTGTTCAATCGCGTTTTGTGGTAGGTTTGCGATACCTCTAACTTTTACACCATCGATATATGTATCGTTGGCATCAGAACGTGAACCTTTAATACTCAATGCACCACCTTCATCTGCTTGGTAGATACCAGCAGTGGTAGATACAAGAGAGTTAATGTTACGTGTCGGTAGTCTAACAATCTCTTCTGCAGTTAATGTACCGCCTGCCGAAACGTTATCTTTCTCAATTAATGGTTTCGCGTAATCTGTTACCGTTACCTCTTGCAAGTTTTTAACACTCGCAACCAAATCTGGATTTAAATAAGTTTGGCGGTTTGAGGTGATAATTACACCATTAATTAATCGTTCGTTGTAACCAATGATTTTTACACGAACATCGTACTTACCTGGGGTGATAGGTTTGATGATAAAATTACCATCAAAATCTGCCGTTGTGTACGCTACTTGCGAACCACTTTGTTCGACAACTACCGCAGCAAACGGTAACCCCTCTTTAGTCTTTGAATCAATTACTTTACCACGTAACTCACCTGGACCACTTTGTGCATACAGGTTATTACTTAGTACAATAATCGATAAGATTAAGAATGCGTAGAACTTTCTCATCATAATATTGATCTAAGGGTTTTAAATTTTAACTAATCATAAAGATAATTGTTAAAAAACGTTATTTCCAAATAAAAGTAAGAGAATTGTTACACTTTTATTCTACATCTTTATACAATATATCTTAGCATTTTCGTTATCAGCAAGTTAACTTGTTAATTTGCAGTAATTTTTGAACCAAAACCTCTGAAATTCTTTGGTAAGATTCAAATGTCCAGCCTGCAATATGGCTCGTTAATAACACTTTCTCACTCACAATTAATTGATTAAAGATTTGATTCTCATCACTATTCAGAGTTTCTAATCGCTCATTTTCTAATACATCTAATGCTGCAGCCATAACTTTGCCATTTTTTAAGGCTTCTACCAAATCTGACGTTTTGATGACTTTGCCTCTTGATGCATTTATGATAAATGGCTTTTTTTCTAGAGAATTCAGAAAATCCATATTAATCATATGACGAGTTTCTGACGTTAATGGAACGTGTATACTTATTATATCTGCTTCTGAGGTGATCTCTTTAATGGACACTTGCTTAACATTGCTGTCATTTATTTCAGACAAATATTTATCGTATGCTATAATATTCATCTCAAATCCGCTTAGCTTCTTAGCAAGCATTGAACCAGTGTTACCAAATCCAATGATACCAATGGTTTTACCTTTTAATTCATAACCTCTATTCTCTTCGCGCAACCATAGCTTTTTTGTTATTTCTGTATGTGACTTCAGGATGTTTCGGTATTTAGAAAGTATCATGCCTATAACATGTTCTGCTACTGCATCCCTATTGCCTTCAGGCGCATTGATTAGTCGTATGTTTTTTTGTATGCAATACTCCTCGTCTATATTATCCATGCCTGCGCCAGCCCTTGCAATTACGTAGCCCTTAGGTAATGTGTCAATGATTTCTTTGTCTATAAAAAACTTAGATCGCACAGCTAACACATCGTAGTTTTTTAGATTTTCTATCAAGTCTTTTTTTGAATTTATATCTAATCTAAAATCTACCACACATCCTTCTAAAACTAAACGATCTTCAAATGAATGATGTAAATCATCTACAGCAAGAATTCTCATGAATTGGCGATTAATTTTGTTAAATATACAAAGTCTTCAACACTCAATCTTTCAGCTCTTAAATCTAGCATTTTTTCTTCTACAATGCTAGGTTTCATATATGATTTCAAAGCATTGCGTAATGTTTTTCTTCTTTGATTGAATGCCGCTTTTACAATATTTTTAAACAACTTTTGATCGGCACCGTAGAACGTATCATCTTCTCTGAAACTTGCTCGTATTACTCCAGATTTTACTTTGGGCGGCGGATTGAAGACGCCAGGGTTAACGGTAAATAAATAATCAATTTTATAATAAGCTTGCATAATAACACTAAGTATACCATACTCTTTGCTACCGGGTTTTGAGGCTATTCTTTCAGCTACTTCTTTTTGAAACATGCCCACTACTTCTTTCACTTTATTTTTATGATCAATTACGTGAAAAAGAATTTGCGACGAAATGTTATACGGAAAATTCCCTATTACACTGATTTCTTCATAATCGTTAAACAAACTACTTAAATCTAACTTTAAAAAATCTGCAGATATAATATTGCCTTTTAATTGAGGATATTTTTTTTCAAGATATTCGATTGACTCAGTATCAATATCAACTACTTTTAAATCGATGCTCTCATCCGCAATCATAAAGTCAGTCAATACTCCCATGCCTGGGCCAACCTCTAACACAGCCTTTCTTGCTTGTGTTTTTTCTAATGCTTTTACGATCTTCTCCGCTATGTTTTTGTCGGTTAAAAAATGTTGCCCAAGATGCTTCTTTGCCTTTACCTGCATTATATACATTTATATTTCATGACAATTTTAGTTAATTTGCAGCGAAATATTTGAATTATTTAATATTAGGATGTCAGAACAACATAAACTTAAAATAGGTATAAGTATTGGTGATATTAATGGAATTGGCATAGAAATTCTCTTAAAAACCATGCTTGACGCCAGAATGCTAGAACTTTGTATACCCATTGTTTATGGGTCTTCTAAGGCAACTTCATTTCATAGAAAGCTATTAGGCATACAAGATTTCAGCTTTAATATTATTAATGATGCTGGCCAATCAAATAACAAGAGAGCTAATTTAATCAACTGTTGGCAAGAAGAAGGTAAGATAGATATAGGCGAATCAACAGAAATCGCTGGCAAATATTCGCATTTAGCATTAGAAAAAGCTTCGCAAGATTTGAAAGAGGGTAAAATTGATGCTTTGGTAACATTGCCTATCAACAAACACAATGTTCAACAAGCTGGCTTTCAGTTCCCAGGTCATACAGAATATTTGCAATCAGTCGATGGTTCTAAAGAATCTATGATGTTGATGGTGAATGAGTATTTAAAAATCGGATTTGTAACAGGGCATATAGCATTGAAAGATGTTGCACAATCAATTACAGAAGAAAAGATTTTAAGTAAACTTCAGCTATTAACAGATTCTTTGAAATCAGATTTTGGGGTACGTAAACCTAAAATAGCAGTATTAGGATTGAACCCGCATGCCGGAGACAAGGGTGTAATTGGAAAAGAGGAAGAAGAAATTATCATCCCTGCCTTAGCCAAAGCTTCACAAAAAGGAATATTAGCATTTGGCCCATATTCATCTGATGGTTTCTTCGGAAATCATCAATACAGTCAATTTGATGCTGTATTGGCAATGTATCACGACCAAGGGTTAATACCATTTAAAAGTTTATCATACGATAAGGGAGTGAATTATACAGCAGGTTTGTCATTTGTAAGAACATCGCCAGCACATGGTACTGGTTATGATATTGCTGGTAAGAACATTGCATCAGAATCTTCGTTTCGTGAAGCGATCTATTATGCAATAGATATTGTGCGAAAAAGACGCGAATTCGAAGAAATTAATAGCAATCCTTTGAAAATCCACAAGTTGAGTAAAGATCGAGGCGAATAGCAATTTTAAAAAATCGTTTCATAATCCAATTTGTTTTTATACATTTGCAGGCTCTTAAAAAATCGAACTTGAGTAAGTTAAATACGTTTTCTATTCCGTTTTCGGGATTAAAAGCCGGAAAGCACCAATTCGACTTTAAGATTGAAGATTCGTTCTTTGATAAATTCGATTACTCTCCTATTCGCAAAGCAAATGTGCAAGTGAATATTGAGTTTAATAAGCAAGAGACCATGTTTATGGCCGAATTCTTATTAAATGGAGAGATAGAATTAGTTTGTGATCGCTGTGGTGAAGAATATTATCATACTCTTCATACGAATGAGAAAATCATCTTTAAAATAGGTGAAGAATCAATTGAGCAAACAGATGATATCGTAGTGCTAGGACGTGCCGAGCATGAAATAGATTTAACAAACTATTTATATGAATTTATAGTAATAGCAATACCTTTGATACATATACATCCGGATAATGAAGATGGTACAGAAGGTTGCAACCCTGAAACTTTAGCTGTGTTGAAAAAACTATCAGCGAATGAATCAGAAGATAATATCAATGACCCAGACGTAGTAATTGATCCACGTTGGGAAGCATTGAAAAAGTTAAGAGATAATTAATTGTGTGAAATAAATAATTTGAGCTATGCCAAATCCAAAAAGAAAACTTTCTAAGTCAAGAAGAGACAAAAGAAGAACTCATTATAAAGCGGAAGCTCCTGCTTTAGTAGTTTGCCAAACTACTGGCACAGTACATATGCCACACCGTGCATATACTGTTGACGGTAACTTGTACTACAAAGGCAAGATGATCGTTGAAAACGCTGCTAACTAACATTTAACCCCAAGATGAAAATTGGAATTGACATCATGGGTGGAGATTTTGCTCCCAAGGCTACTGTCTTGG
>JBKCCA010000411.1:0-1875 GCA_046305595.1 bacterium | reverse complement strand
GAAATATACCGAACACATCGTTGAAAGGTTCGTCGACAAATTCAGGGTATTCTTCAGATGCAAAAACGATTTTGAATTTTACGGTGTTAGAAGCCGGACTGAATTCAAATTGTAGAGAGGCAGCATCTTTAGTGATGCCTTGTGTTAAAATAGAATTTAAATCTCCATCACCCGTACCACTCGCCACCGTATTCGCATTGTTACTGCTTGGCCCTATTGCATTATAAACATTACCTGTAGATATAATTATACCACTGTCAATACCTAAGTTAGTATTCTGCGCATTGAAAATTCCAATTGCAGAAGTATCACCTCTGAAAATTACATTTCTAATGGTTACGCCAGAACTAACAAGTACGTTATTGACTAATTTGGTGAAGTCTTTTTCGGTGCGAATTTCTAATTGTGCACTTGATTCTTTGAAAATCAAGCTCAAAAACACGAAAACAAAAATGCTATACAGCTTTACTTTAGTATACTTTTTCAAAATTTAAAAATTTCAGGGTATAAAAATACAAAGCAATATAGCAAAATATAAGCCAAGTACTAACCCTGAACCTTTAATTCCATTTTTTCTGCAAAATGAGCGCAATAATCTCTCAAATCTTCTACAATATTTTTCTCACCTGTAGCCTTTAAAAAGCTATCTCCCATGGTCATTAAAGTCTCATAAAAGAATCTCTTCATCTCATCTACAGGCATATCTTTTGTCCATAAATCTAGACGTAATGTATTTTGATACTGCTGATCCCATAATGCCAATATCATTGATTTGCAATCTACTTGTTGGCTACTCTCTGAGTCAGTTGATGACCATACAATTTTTTCAGGTAGCTTATTATCGTCTAACGTAACTTTAATGTTAATCTCTGCCGTCTTCATGCGTATTATCTTTTTGGTTTATTTTTACTATGTCCGGTTTTTCTAGGCCCGTATTTCATCTTCGCCTTCTCACGACCTGTATAATTTACTTTTTCGTCTTTCTTTACTTTCTTATCATGAAAAGCTCCCTGATAATCGGGGTTCTCTTTTTTCTTCTGATGGTCGATTTCTCTAGCCATATCTTGTGCCTCAGCAAATGGAGTGTCTTCTATAAACAACTCGCGCGGAACCTCTAATACAGGTATGCGCATGCGAATTAATTTTTGAATTTTGTTGAGATGGTATTCTTCAGCCGGACTACAAAAAGTAATCGAGATGCCCGTTTCTTCAGCTCTACCAGTTCTGCCTATACGATGCACATAATCATCGTAAATTAATGGCACATCAAAATTGATAACATGACTCACCTTCACCACATCAATACCTCTCGATGCCACGTCGGTGCCTATTAAAATTCTTACATCTTCTTCTTTAAAAGCTTGTATAGAATTCATTCTAGTATTTTGTCCTTTGTTCGCATGTATCACCCTCACTTGCTCCTTACCATATACTCGCTCAGCATAATGATATAAGTTCTCAGCAATGGTTCTTGTTTTACAAAAGATGATTATTTTTTTAAACTCTTCGGCATTCTCTAAAAAAGATTGTAAGAGGTTAATTTTTGTTCGGATGTTGGGTGTCAAATAAACGAATTGACTAACTTTTTCTGCTGGTGTGGCCTGTGAAGTAATCTCTACCAAGGTCGGGAATTCTAAGAAGTCACCCGCCAATGATTTTACCTTATCTGACATCGTCGCCGAGAACAATAAATTCTGACGCTTACGTGGTACGATCTCTAAAATTCTGTAAATTTTTCTGATGAATCCCATGTCGAGCATCTTGTCAGCCTCATCAAGTATCAAGGTTTTTAAATCTTTTAAAATCAAGTCCCCCGATAAATATAATTCCACCAATCGACCTGGCGTTGCCACCACTATGTCTATACCTTTAGAG
>JBKCCA010000410.1:0-3029 GCA_046305595.1 bacterium | reverse complement strand
GGTATATTCATATTTTCACGTTGCATTTCTTTAGCAACATGCACCATCTCATCTAATGATGGTGTAATTAACCCGCTTAATCCAATTGCATCAACATTATGTTTTTTTGCTTCTTCAATAATTTTTGATGCTGGTACCATTACCCCTAAATCAATTACTTCGTAATTATTACAAGCTAAAACAACACCTACAATATTTTTACCGATATCGTGCACATCGCCTTTTACAGTTGCCATTAATATTTTACCTGCATTAGAGGCTTGAGATAATTGCGGATTATTTCGTTTTTCTTCTTCGATAAATGGCAGTAAGTAAGCAACAGCTTTTTTCATTACTCTTGCACTCTTTACCACTTGTGGTAAGAACATTTTACCTGCACCAAATAAATCACCCACTATGTTCATGCCATTCATCAAAGGACCTTCGATTACTTGTAAAGGTCGAGCATATTTCTGTCGAGCTTCTTCAACATCATCATCTAGAAAATCAATTATACCTTTTATTAAAGAATGACTTAATCTTTCTTCAACACTAGTTTTTCTCCATTCTAATTCTTCTTTTGCTTGACCTTCTTTGCCTTTACCTTTTACTTGCTCAGCAAAAACAATTAATCTCTCTGTAGCATCTTCTCTCTTATTTAGAATTACATCTTCAACTAGTTCTAATAAATCTTTCGGAATCTCTTCATACACTTCTAACATACCTGCATTTACTATACCCATGTCTAGGCCAGCTTTTATTGCATGATATAAAAATGCTGAGTGCATTGCTTCTCTTACAACATTATTTCCTCTAAACGAGAATGAAATATTACTTACACCACCACTAACTTTTGCTAATGGCAAATTCTCTTTGATCCATTTAGTCGCTTTAATAAAATCAACAGCGTAATTATTATGTTCTTCTAGTCCTGTAGCAATTGTTAAAATATTCGGATCGAAAATAATGTCTTGTGCAGGGAAGTTTATTTTATTAACTAAGATATCATATGATCTTTTACAAATTTCTATTCTTCTTTCGTATGAATCTGCTTGCCCTTGTTCATCGAATGCCATCACCACAACAGCGGCTCCATAGTTCTTTACTTTCTCGGCGTATTCAATAAATTTCTCTTCTCCTTCTTTTAAAGAAATTGAATTTACTATTGCTTTACCTTGTACACATTGCAAACCTGCTTCAATAACTGTCCACTTTGAAGAGTCAATCATGATTGGCAATCTTGCGATGTCGGGTTCTGCAGCAATTAAATTTAAAAATTTCACCATGGCAGCTTCTGAATCAAGCATACCCTCATCCATATTTACATCTATGATTTGTGCTCCACCCTCTACTTGTTGACGAGCAACAGATAGCGCTCCATCAAAGTCTCCCGACAAAATTAATTTTGCAAATTTTGGAGAGCCAGTAATATTTGTTCTTTCGCCTATATTAACAAAATTAGTTTCTGGCGTTAAGGTTAATGGTTCTAATCCGCTTAATCTAGTATAGGGCTTCGGATGTGCAGGAACTCTAGGCTTTACACCTTCGGCCAAACTTGCGATTTTTCTGATGTGATCAGGTGTGGTACCGCAACATCCACCTACAATATTTAAAAAGCCACTATCGATAAAGTCATGAATGTGTACGCCCATCATATCCGGACTTTCATCATACTGTCCGAATTCGTTTGGTAGGCCTGCATTCGGATAAGCACTAACAAAAGTACCTGACTTATCAGCTAATTCCTCAATATATGGGCGCATTTCTTTTGCTCCCAAAGCACAGTTCAATCCTATACTTAAAAGTTCTGTATGTGTTAATGAATTTAAAAATGCTTCAGTTGTTTGCCCCGATAATGTTCTACCACTCGCATCTGTAATCGTCCCCGAAATCATTACCGGAATTTTTTTATTTATCTTTTTAGCATATTGATTCAATGCGAAAAGTCCGGCTTTTGCATTTAAGGTATCAGTGATTGTTTCTAAAAGAATTACATCAGAACCACCATCCATTAAGCCTCTAATTTGTTCAGTATATGCATCAACCAATTCTTTGAAATTCATTGATCTAAATCCTGGGTCATTAACATCAGGAGACAATGAAAGTAATCTAGTAGTGGGGCCACATGAACCTGCTACGAACCTAGGTTTATCTGGAGTTTTAGCATTGTATTCATCAACAGCTTGTCTTGCAATTTTAGCTCCTTCAAAGTTTAACTCATAAACTAAATCTTGCATTTCATAGTCGGCCATTGAAATGGCATTAGAACTAAAAGTATTAGTTTCTAAAATATCTGCGCCTGCATCTAAATATTCTTTATGAATGGCAAGAATTACTTCGGGTCGAGTAATGTTCAATAAATCATTATTGCCTTTTAGATCACAGGCATGATTCTTAAATCGTTCTGCACGAAAATCTGATTCAGTTAAATTGTATTTCTGAATCATGGTACCCATTGCACCATCTAATACTAAAATCTTTTTCTCTAATACTTCTTTGATATTCATATTGAATAAGCTTACACATTATATTTTTGCTTATCCGAAAAATCAGAGCTTGATTATCCTTCTTATCATTCCCCTTTCAGGTAGATTTTAGCACCTTGTTAGCACAGGTTGCTAAGACATCGTAGGGTCTAGTCCCTCCGTCTTTCTTGATAAGCAATGCAAAGGAATGAAATAATCACCTGATTAGCAAATTAATTCAACCTCTTCGTTAATAATTCTTCTACTTTTTTAAAAACTTGTATAGGTTTTAGATTTCTCCAAGTTAAATCATCGAGCTCTGCGCCAAAGTTTATGTAGTAATCGATGTTGTTTCTTTTAAACTCATCAATCACATGTTCTCTGAAATTCACTCCGGCGATCCAGCCATCTTCTACATCCTGGAACCACTCTTCATAATAACAATCATCAGAACTATGAAAGTTCAAAATATTTTCACCTATTAATATAAATTTATTAATACCCTCATCAACCATCAATTCTAAAATCTCTCTTTTGAGATACATGATATCGTTTGTTATACAATCATTCCATTCCCCTATAAGT
>JBKCCA010000409.1:0-1857 GCA_046305595.1 bacterium | reverse complement strand
AAAAATAAATAATATGAAAAAGAATTTCAAAGCATTATTAATGTTAGGTATCGTTTTATCAGTTGGTTTTACAGCTTGTGAAGAAGAAGATACAACTCCAACTCCTACACCAGTTGTTTATGGTGAAGTTAACTCTTACTCAGCAAAGATGATGGGTGGACAAAACAATGATACTTTAGGTAGTTTCTTAGCTACAGACAATGGAGAAGTTATTACTTCATCTGCTGCTGGTGCTAGTACAGCTGTACAAGCTAGAGTTGACTTAGTTTATTTCTATGGTACTTCTAACCAAGCATCAATGGGTGCACCAAACGATTCAGTTGTAGCTATTGCTCACACAGGTTCTACGTCATTACCTAATTGGACAACTAAAAACGCAACTAAATTCGTTAAAACTACAATCACTCCAGCTCAATTTATTGCATCTGCAAATGATTCATTAGTTAAGACAATTGATGCTGCTACTATCTCTGGTTCATTAGTGAACATGTTAGTTTCAGGTAACGTTGTAGCTTTCAAAACAGCTGGTGGTAAATTAGGTTTATTCCACGTACAATCAGTTGATGGTACTACTGGTACTGACCGTTCAATTACAATCAATGTTAAAGTTCAAGAATAGTTATACACTATTTGAAAAAATAAAGGAGAGTCCGAGTAATTTCGGACTCTTTTTTTTTATATTGCTTTTAAATAAAAATCGTTATGAAAAAATTCTCTATTAAATTATTATCAGTTTTAGCTTTGTCTTCAATGATGATTGCATGTTCAGAAGAAGAAACTCCAGCACCTACAGGTCCGACGTATAAAGACCTAGAAAGTTTTCAGGCTAATTTATTAGGCGGACAAACGAATGCGACATTAGGTAGTTTTTATTCAGTTTCTGAAGATTCTATATATTTCACAGCAAGAGCTGCTCAGAAACAATCATTCATAGATTTAATTTATTATTTCGGATCGCAAACGGGTGATTCAAGTGTAATTGCAAGTCCGTCAGACCCAGTATTCAATAACGTTCAAGATCAGAATCCTCATTTCTCTGTAAAATCATGGACAGTGAAAAACAATACAACATTCTTAGCTACTGATTTAACAGAAGCAGAATTTATTGCATTGGCTAATGATTCTATGTTAACTGCTGATATGTCGGGTACTTTAACTGCAACAAAAGCAGCAAAATTAATAGAAGGAGATGTAATAGGATTTAAATTATCGAATGTTAGATTAGGATTGTTCCATGTTAAGGATATCGAAAATAATAATGCCTTAACGAGAGCAATTACAATCGATATAAAAGTTCAAAAACTCTAAAAAATAAATCCCCGAAAGGGGATTTTTATTGTATTTTAGCCAAGCAATTTTAGAGCATCATGAAGCAACGCGATGATATCTTGTTTGATTTGGAAAAAATCGAGGACCTATTAGAAGGTTCAGAACAAGAATTGCGTGCATTTCTAGATGAATTGCATCCATCCGAAATAGCTAAAATATTAGAGTTATTAAAAGATGCAAAACGCCAAACGCTCATCAATCTATTACCAATTGATATAGCATCAGAGGCCATATCTGAGATGGACCCTGAATCTCACCCTGAAAAATTACTCGAAAGTTTAAACAAAGATTTAGTCACGAATATCGTTGAGGAGTTATCTTATGATGATGCAACCGATATAGTATCTCAATTATCAGAAGAGAAGCGTGATGAAATTTTAGATCGAATTGATGAAGAGGATGCTGCAGAAATTAGAAAACTCTTAACGTATAATGAGGATACGGCCGGCGGATTAATGTCGACTGAGATCATCAAAGTTCATTTTAACACAACTAAGAAAGATGCATTAGAAGATGTTGCTCATCAAT
>JBKCCA010000408.1:0-3003 GCA_046305595.1 bacterium | reverse complement strand
TGGTACTTCAGCAGGGTAAACTTCAGGTGAAGGTAGAGGGCTATCGATACTTACTACTTCAACATCACCTTTTATTAAAAATTCATCAGCACCAATATCTGGGAACTCAGCATTACGAGGCTCCCCATCAATATCTGTATTTATTTCAGTTACAACTAATGCTCCTGCATCTAAGAACTGATTCGTCATGTGTAAGTTTGAATCAGTAAAATAATCAGGGTCTACGCTTACTGATTTTTCGTCAGTTAATGAAGTCTCTCTATATTCTTCAAAATTCAAATAGTCAAGACCTGATACTCTAGCAAATAAAGTACCTTTTGTAAATAAGTTATTATTATCAGAGGTATCTAAAGTACCATCATAGATAGTCATACAGAAACCAACATTGTTATTATAAATTGAGTTATTTAATAATCTAACTTTATTGGTGTTATCATCAGCCTTTAAAGCTGAACCAAATACAGAGTTACCAGTATAGTTGATAGAATTATAGTACATCTTTAAAGGTGAAACTTTAACAAGGTTAACACCAGCACCGTCTGCACCTAATCTAAACTTACCACCAATCATATTATTCGCAAATAACACTCCGTTAAGTCCGACGTTGTCATTTAAATTCACTCCTATCGTAGCTGCATTATTAATAACGTTATTTGTAATTCTTGTATCTGCTCTATTGAATTGAATACTTATACCAGTTGAGTTAGTTTGTGCTGGTCTCATTTTAATTGTATTCGCATTAATAGAAACGATGTCATTATAAGATGAGAATATACCAAGAGATGCAGTTTTATAGATAAAGTTACTATCAACATAAATACCACTCTCTCTTAAAAATTGAGATTTACCTCTTAATAATACACCAACATTACCACCATAAATTTTATTATTTACAATGCTAATGTTTGAGCCAGAGAATCCATCTACTGTAATTTGCGCAGAGTCTGTACTAGTTATACCGAATACGTTTGGTGAAGTTGAATTAGTATCCATCATCACGATACAATCTCTAATAATAATATCACTAGCTTGAGAAGTAATTTGAATAGCGGCAGTACCAGCAATTGAGTTACTTGCATTTCTAAAAGTGATACCTTTGAAAGTTATAAATTTAGACCTATTTAATCGTACGATATTTCTTGTTGTACTCGAAGCAACGCCTGTACTACTAATCGTAACATCTGCAGCATTACCTGATTCAGATCTAAATACAATTCTATTTTCGTTAGAAGTATTTTTCGGATTATTGATAGTGAATCTTTCGTTTTAAGTACCTGGTCTGATGTTAAAAGTAACCGGACCTGTAACACCACAAGAGATGGCATTCACAGCAGAGCTAATATCTGCAAAATTAGGGTTAGTACCGCCAATAGTGTACGTACCTGAATTTAATCCAGTACAAATTAGATTAAATATCGTATCGTTTTTAGTAACAGGGTCACCTACTACTCTATCAGAAGGTAATACTCTTACATAGAACGGATAAGTGCTATTAGAAGTAGCATTAAATGGAGTGGTAAATGAATATTCGAAATTAGAATAAGGTATAGATAAAGAGTTCGTAGAATTACTTCCGAAAGTTAAACTCTCACCACCTGAAGGAACCCAAGTTGTACCATCGCTAGAATATTGTAATTTAATTGTAGTACCATCTAAAGTTGTACTACCTAAATTCATCATTTTAACTTTAATAGTATTCGGATTGGTACTAAATACAAGAGGATTAATAGCAAGTAGTGCTAAGTCTTTTGCATTTGGAATATATTCATCTGCACCGATATCTGTTTGAGTAGGGTTTCTTAATTCCCCATCAAAATCTCTAGGAATTTTACTGAAGTAATATCCTTTGCTTTCAATTGCAGGGTTTGTAGAATGTAAGTTAAAATTAGAAATAAACAATGGATCTGTTTCTATACTATTTAATTCAAATCCTTGCATTGCAGTTTTTAATTGCGACATATTTGCTCTATCAGCAACCCAGAATGCATACAATCCAGCATTCGGATTATTATCTGTATAATATAAATTATAATCTGAAGCTCTTAAAGATGTTTGACTAGTTACGAAAAACGCATAACCTCCACCTGAGCAATAAAATATATTATTATATAATGAAACGTTTGCTCCTGATGCTAAGAAAAATGCAGCTGAGTTATTAGGATTTTCAGTTGAAACTGCATCGTATTTTACAGAGTTATTGTATAATGCAATTTTATTGACTTCATTTAAATAAATACCTGCACCACTACCGGTAGATTTAAATCCACCGCCAACCATGTTGTTTGAAATAATTAATTCAGTACCACCTTCTACAGATGTTAAATTAATACCTCTAAAACCTGCTCTTAAAATTCTATTCGCATTGATAATTGCATCAGATTTAGATGCAAGAATTCTAATACCTTCACTATTTACATGAGCTGCAGCTCTGAAGTTAATTTTGTTTTGACTAACATTTGAAACATTCACATATGAAGCATTAAAACCATAAAGATTACAAGAGTCTATTTGGTTATTAATAACATTAATATTTGTTGAACGTAAACTAGTATTTCTACCATAGAATTGTACACCACTTGTACCATTTCTTAAAGTTGAATTAGAAATTGTAATACCTCTTGAGAAAGCACCACTATCTATTCTAGCTTTATCTGAGAGTACTACCGGAAATTTCTGTTCATTCAATCCGCTTGATAATGGAACTGTGATTATACATGAATCTATTGTAACAAAATCAGAAGTATTTGTAATGTTAATACCAGATGCAAACTGTGTTGTAGAAGCAGTATTTGTAATAGTTAATTTCTTTAAGATTACGTAATCTGTTCCATCAACTTGTACAGCAAAATGGTTTACACTATTTTGATTTGGTGCTGTATTTTGAATAATTACATCTGATGCGTTACCAGTAAATGATTTAAAAGTTAATGTATTTATTGTTGACACCCCTTTCAAAGCAGGTATAACAAAAGGAGGATAAGTACCTGGGTAAACATTAAATAC
>JBKCCA010000407.1:0-1700 GCA_046305595.1 bacterium | reverse complement strand
GAAAATAATTTTGATATTGATATTAAAGAAATAGATTTTGATTTAATAGTAGATATTAAAAATGTATGCTTTACTTTTATGAGTTTATTAATCTCTGTAGCAATCATGCCACCAAATGATGTTGCAATAATGACTACAGGTTTACTAGTATCAAATTGTGTTAAAAGTTTCTTTGCATAATCAGCTAATGTATCTTTATCATCATGCTGAACCCATTGAATATACTTGCATTCATACTCTTCAAAATTCAAGAACATATAAGCACGATGATCTGCACCTAAGCCTGAAATAAAATATAGAATCGGTTTTTCCATTATAGCATCGCTACGATCTCTTCTAAATACTTGGCATCCGAAGTATCAAAATGATTTAAAAATTCTGAATCAACATCTAATACCGCCCATACTTCATTGTTCTTGAAAATCGGCACAACAATCTCTGATTTCGATAATGAACTGCATGCAATATGTCCGGGGAATTCATCAACATCTGGTACTATAATCGTGTTCGCATGTGCCCAGCTTGTACCACATACGCCTTTTGATTTTTGTATGCGTGTGCAAGCAACCGGACCTTGAAAGGGACCTAGTACTAATTCATTTTGTTTGACTATATAAAAGCCTACCCACCAAAAATTAAAAGTACTTCTCAATGCTGCCGCTACATTCGAAAGGTTTGCAATAAGATCATCTTCGCCCTCAAGTAATGCTTTAATTTGAGGTACTAATGCCTTGTATTTCTCTTCTTTAGATAAGTTATCTTGTATGATTAAATCTTCTGCCATAATTTATTAACAATCATTCAAATCATTCGGTTTCTTTAATAAGAAAGTATATTTTTGAATCTGTACATTGTAAAACTAAAAAATTAAAAGGTATGTCGAAGAAATTATTTTTCACATGTGCCCTCATTACTTTGGGTGCTTTTCAATTCTCTGCAATAGCACCTGAAGAAGGAATGTTCCCTTTGAGTGAAATTCAAAAGGTTGATTTGAAAAAAGCTGGACTTAAAATTGATCAGAAAGAAGTCTATAATCCGAACGGTCTAAGCTTAATTGATGCCTTAGTTAATGTAGGCGGATGTACAGGATCTTTTCTCTCTGATGCGGGTTTGATTATTACCAACCACCATTGTGCTTTCGAATCGGTACAATTAGCAAGCACACCTGAGAATGATTATTTGACAAATGGTTTCGTTGCTAAAACAATGGAACAAGAAATACCTGCGAAAAATTTAACTTGTAAAATCACTGATTCTTATGAAGATGTGAGCGATAAAATTTTATCGAGCGTGAAGGATGTTAACGACCCTGTTGAACGTATCAATGCTATCAATAAAAAGATTACTGAAATCATCAAAGAAGAACTAGCTAAAGATGCTAGCATCAAACCTGAAATTTCTGAAATGTTTATCGGCAGAACTTATGTTTTGTTCCGTTATAAAATTATTAAGGATGTTCGCCTTGTTTATATTCCTCAACGTGCAATAGGAGAGTTCGGTGGTGAGAGTGATAATTGGGTATGGCCTCGTCATACTGGCGACTTCTCTTTTTTAAGAGCTTATGTAGCGAAAGACGGATCGGCAGCCACTTATTCAAAAGAAAATGTTCCGTACAAACCAAAGAAATTTTTAAAAGTAAATCCGAATGGTGCTAACGATGGTGACTTTGTATTTATATTAGGTTACCCTGGTAGAACTTT
>JBKCCA010000406.1:0-3906 GCA_046305595.1 bacterium | reverse complement strand
ATGACAATGCTTTGTGGCTGGGTATTCCTAAAATTCCTCAAATTCTACTCGATAATACCGATCGTAACCGTACTTCGCCTTTTGCCTTTACCGGCAACAAGTTCGAGTTCCGTGCGGTGGGTTCTTCTGCTAACTCTTCTGCACCAATGACCGTGTTAAACACTATTGTTGCCGATCAATTGGTGAAGTCCAAAGCAGAAGTAGATAAATTGATCAAGAAAGGGGAGAAAAAAGACATCGCTTTATTAACCATTATCAAAAAATACATCAAAGATTCAAAAAATATACGTTTCGAAGGCAACGGATATAGTCTTGAGTGGGAGAAAGAGGCAGCGAAACGCGGACTTTCAAATATCAAAACTACACCAAAAGCATTAGATGCATATGTATCTAAAAAGACAGTAGACTTATTTACAAGAAATGCAATTTTCAACGATGTAGAAATTCATGCTAGACATGAGATCATGTTAGAGAACTACATGAAGAAAATGCAAATTGAATCAAGAATAATTGGTGAACTAGTAGTAAACACTATTATTCCAGCAGCTGTTGCATATCAAAATACAATTATTGAAAATGTGAAGGGCTTAAAAGAATTAGGACTTCCGAAGGCAAATTATGATGCGCAATTAGATATCATAAAACAAATTTCAGAGCATATTAATTTCATCAAAAATGCAGCTGAAGCTATGGTTGAAGAACGTAAGAAAGCAAATACCATTACTGATACAAGAAAAATTGCAATTGCATACGATGAAAAAGTAAAGGCACATTTTGAACCAATCAGATACCATGTAGACAAATTAGAGCTATTAGTTGGTGATCAATATTGGCCATTACCTAAGTTCAGAGAGCTATTATTCTTAAAATAAGAAATAATATTTTAGACAAAAGGCCGCTTATTTTATATGCGGCCTTTTTGTTTTTATTTGATTTTCAGCTAATAAACATTTTTTAATAAGTATTTTAATAGCAAATTACTGTTAAAGAAGGCTATTTAGGTAAAAAAATATATATTTGGTCTTTCCTGCGGTATTATTTTTGCTGAAGGAAGCGAATACATTGTAAAGCACAAACATAAAAATGAAGTTAAAGCACATTTCCTATTTAATTCTTTTAATTAGCGCCAGCGTAATTTTGTACTCATGTGGTTCACAAAAGCCAAGTGTTACCGCAGCAGAAAAGGCATTCAATAATGAAAAATACTTTACAGCTGCTGACCTATACAAACAAGCGATACCTAATGTACGTAAGAAAGAAGCTAAGGCTGAACTTACTTACAAAGTTGGTGAATGCTATAGATTAATCAACAATAGCAAGCAAGCTGCAGTTTGGTACGAGAAAGCAATTAAGGCAGGCTATGATTCTTCATCTGTATATTTAAGATGGGCAGAGTCATTGAAATCTATGGATAGATTTGATGATGCTATTGAAATTTATCAAGATTATTTAGCTAGCAAACCACAAGATTCTATCGCAAAAAAATCTTTAGAAAATTGTAAACTAGCAGTAGAATGGAGAAAGAAAGAAGTGTTCTTCGATGTATTCAATGAAGTGTCAATAAATACTAAAGACATGGAATACGCTCCAGCTATATATGGCAAGGGCATCATATTTACTTCTAACAGAGGTAAAGTCAAAGGAAAAGATTTTTACGAAAGAACTGGTAAGAGCTATGATAATATTTATGCTTCACAAACTACAGGCAAAAATAAATGGACAAAGCCATCACCATTAAATAAAGACATTAATACCGCATACAATGAAGGTGTTGCAACCTTCGATAATGAAAATAGAATCTTATACTTCACTCAGTGTAACGGTCCGAAAGGCAAAGAAAACTCATGTAAGATTTTCGAAACACAGAATGAGGGTAATACCTGGACAGCTCCTAAAGAAGTGATGATACCAAATCCAGATTCTAACATTGTCGGTCACCCTAGTATCAACAAAGAAGGCACAAGACTTTACTTCGTTTCAGATTTGAAAGGCGGCTTTGGTGGTAAAGATATTTGGTACACTGATAAAGAAGGCAGCTCATGGGGCACACCCGTAAATGCTGGTCCGAAAATCAACACTGCCGGCGACGAAGGTTTCCCTTTTATTCACCCAAGTGGTACTCTTTATTTCTCATCGAATGGTCACCCAGGTATTGGAGGATATGATATATTCTTTGCTGATTGGGAAGATAACGACTGGACAGAAGTCATGAACTTAAAAAACCCTACGAACTCAACAGCAGATGATTTCGGATTTGTATTAGATGAAAACAAAGAAGTAGGTTATTTATCATCAAACAGATTTGGTGGTAAAGGTGAAGATGATATTTATTCAGCTTATGCTATACCATTAGTATTTACTATATCAGGTAAGACAATTAACAATTCTACTAGTAAAGTTTTACCACAAACTAAAATCACTATCATAGGTTCTGATGGAACAACTCAAACTGCTGTAAGTGATGCAACAGGTTCTTATAAGTTTACTATTAAGAAGGATGTTAACTACCAGTTAAATGCTTCAAAATATAGATTCTTTGGTGATGTTGGTGAAGCTAGTACATACGGATTAAAGGAATCAAAAGAATATACAGTTAATTTTAAATTAAATCCGATTCCATTAAAAGAGATTGTATTAAAAGGAATTTTATACGATTTAGCGAGTGCAGAATTAAGAGAAGAATCTATTTCACAATTAGATTCATTAATAAAAACATTAAACGATAATCCTTCTTTTGTTATTGAAATCGCTTCACATACTGACTCTCGTGCAGACTCAGCATATAACTATGATTTATCTCAAAGAAGAGCTCAATCGGTAGTAAACTATTTAGTTTCAAAAGGAATTGAAGTAGGCCGATTAGTTCCTAAGGGTTATGGTGAATCAAGATTATTAAATGATTGTAAAGATGGTGTTGAGTGTTCTGAAGAGTTACACCAACAAAATCGTAGAACATCATTCTCTGTAGTTTCAGAAGATTACGTTTCTAAAGAAGCACCGAAATTACCAGATGCAGGTAAACCAAAACCAGCAGCACCAGCACCTACTAAACCAGGTACAGGAGCTATCAAACCTGCTACTACACCTAACAATACTGTAAAACCAGCAAGTAATTTACCTGCTTCTGCTACTCCTTCAGGTACAGCTAAACCAGCAAGTAATATTCCAGCTTCTGCTACTCCATCGGGTACTGCAAAACCTGCGAATGCTATTCCTGCTTCTGCTACTCCATCAGGTACAGCGAAGCCAGCTAATAATATTCCTGCTTCTGCTACTCCATCAGGTACAGCGAAGCCATCAAGTACTTCGACTACTGGAACTCCAGCAGGAACAATTAGATCGAATAATAATTTACCTGCAAGTGCAACACCATCGGGTACTGCAAAACCTGCAGGTACAGTGGTTGCAAAGCCAGTTAATAATACAGCTAATCCTGCAAGTACAGTACCAGCTAGTGCAACACCTAGCACCACTCCTACTAACCAAACTGCTAAGCCTCGTAAGCCATAATAAATGAATATATTATTCATAAGAAAGGACAAATAAATCTATATTTGTCCTTTCTTATTTATGAGCGACCAAAGATATAATCTAAGAGGTGTTTCTGCATCTAAAGAAGATGTTCACCAAGCCATCAAGAACATTGATAAAGGCATTTTTCCAAAAGCATTTTGTAAAATCATTCCAGATATTATTGGTGGTGATGAAGAATATTGCAATATCATGCATGCTGATGGAGCGGGCACTAAATCATCTTTAGCTTATGCCTATTGGAAAGAAACAGGTGAAATAAGTGTATGGAAAGGAATCGCTCAAGATGCCATTATAATGAACCTCGATGACCTATTATGTGTAGGTGCAACTGATAATATACTGTTATCATCAACCATCGGACGAAATAAAAAT
>JBKCCA010000405.1:0-4726 GCA_046305595.1 bacterium | reverse complement strand
CTTATAGTTCTCTGCTCTATTCTCTTCTCGTAATCTTTTCCCTCAAATATTCTATGTACATAAATACCTGGTGTATGAATTTGATCTGGATCTAATTCACCTGCTGGTACTAAATGTTCAACTTCTGCAATGGTGATTTTACCTGCCATAGCCATAACCGGATTAAAGTTTCTAGAGGTAGATCTGAAAATTAAATTACCCATGGTATCACCTTTCCAAGCTTTTACTATAGCAAAGTCTGCATCAAAAGCATACTCCATTAAATATTCTTTACCATCAAAAACTCTTATCTCTTTACCTATCGCAACTTCTGTACCTACACCTGCTGGTGTAAATATTGCTGGCATTCCATATCCTGCTGCCATGCATCTTGTCGCTAATGTTCCTTGAGGTATTAACTCTACTTCTAATTCACCTGATAATAATTGACGTTCAAATTCAGCATTCTCCCCTACATATGATGAGATCATTTTTTTCACTTGACGTTGTTGTAACATTAAGCCTATACCGAAATCATCTACCCCTGCATTATTAGATATACAGGTTAAGTTTTTTATTCCTTTTGCCACTAATGCATTGATACAATTCTCTGGTATACCACACAATCCGAAGCCCCCTAACATTAAGGTCATTCCGTCATGTATATCTTTTATAGCCTCTTCAGCGTTTTTAACAACTTTATTCATTTTATTTATGCTTTATGCAAATATAATATTTTCAGTATAAGATGCTCATAATTGTCTATTTATAATACTTTATAGCTTGCTTTAATTATATTTGTCTATGTACTCTAAATTTTTATTTTTTATTCTTTCTCTCTGCTCATTTAATCTTTTTGCCCAAGAAGGTTCTATTGATGTAATAAAAGAAAATGGTAAACATTTTAAAGCTTTAGAGTTTGTTGTAAAAAAGAATACACTCTATACGAATATAGTTCCTGAATTTATTGCTAGTAGCCTTACCATAGAAGTTCTTAGTCAATATTCTCTCGATAGATCTTATCTGATATTAGGTTCTGATGAAAAATTTTTACTTACAAAAGATGTTGAACAAACCAATACTGTTCAAGAAAGTGCCGCAAGATTAAATAACCAATCATCCGCATTAATTATTTCAAAAAATACTTTTAATAATTTTAGTTTCTATACTGGTAATATTGAAGGCAAAGTCCGAATAAATTTATTATACGCAGCCCCACTAAAATCTTCATACCTGAAAGATTCAAAAAAAAAAGCCCCAAAAGATTGTAGCATCGCCCCTGAAAGCATCGATCAATCGGTTTGGAGAACGGGTTTACCAGAGCCTAGTACAAGTCCTACGCCTACTGTAGTTAAACATATTATTTTACACCATGCCGCTGGTTCTAACACCGATACATTCTATCAAAATACTGTTCGAAATTATTATTTATTACATACCCAAACTAATGGTTGGGATGATATAGGTTACAATTACTTGGTAGCTCCAAATGGTGATATATATAATGGTCGCGACGGATTTCAATATGGTGATGATAATGTGATTGGTGCTCATATGTGCGCTAGAAATACTAATACCATGGGTATATGCTTATTAGGGAATTATCATAACACAGGGTATTTACCAAGTGATACTGCTATTGCTTCTATCAATCAATTAATCACTTGGAAATTATTTAAAGAACAATTTTTAAACCCATTTGATAGTAGTTTACATCCGGTTAAAAATCCGGTGGGGTATTTAGGTGTTATCGCTGGACATAAAGAAGGATGTAATGCAGGGTATACAGTGTGCCCAGGTGATCAATATTTTCAATCTATTGAAACTCGTGTGAAAGCTAATGTTGCTGTAGAACTCAGTAATTGTATAGCATTGGGTATTAATCGATCTGTAAATTCTAATTTTATCATCTACCCAAATCCGAGTATCGATCTTGTTAATATTACTTCGAAATTTCTAATCAATGAGATTATTATCACTGATTTATTAGGGAGAGTTTTGTATAAGTTTAATGATATTAATGATTATGTATTCGAAATTAAAAACCTAGAGAAAGGAAATTATTTCATTCGCATCAATCAGAAATTTATAGAGAAAATTGTTGTGAATTAATTAGGCTTTCGGACAGGATTTACATCTTTTACCCTTTTTGTGTTTCTTGCAACATTTCTTAAAACAAGCTTCTATGAAATAAGGATTCAAGCCTTTAGAATTTTCGGGATCTAATGGGTTAAAGCTTTTAGCTTCAGAGGGATGATACTCAGTATTGAATTCCACACCACAAATATAAGTTTATTTAGATTAATTACAAATAGACTATAGAAATTCCATCACCTCCAAAGTCAACATGCTCATCTTCAATAGATTTGACCTCTTTGTATTTACGTAAAGACTCACGAATAATCTTTCTAAGTATACCATCACCCTTACCATGAAGTATTCTTAACTGTGAAAATCCCATCATTAATGCCTTATCAATGAATTTCTCAACTTCAACTAATGCTTCTTCTGCCCTCTTTCCTCGGATGTCAATAGATGGCAAAAAGCTTTCTGAATTATTTAGAATATTAGTACTAGAACGTGATAATTTTTCTTGTTTAGGTGCCTGAATTTTTTCTAGCTTATTGATGTTTACAAATGATCTTAATTCACCAATGGCTAGTTCAACTTTAGATTTTTGAATGTTTAAAATTCTAGCTGTAGTATCGGTATCAATTAACTTTACCCAATCACCAATCTTCAATACTACATCTGATTTAATTTTTTCAGACTTCGAAGCTTTTGGTGGTTCAAATGAATTCAATAATTCATCTGATTTTTGTTCTAATTCAACTCTAAGTTTCTTAGTGATTACTTTATCGGCCTTAGAATTTTTGATTTCAGCAATTGTATTTTCTATCAATTTATTGGCTTGTGATAAAATCTTTTTTGCTTCTTCTTTTGAGTCACGTAGAAGTCGACGTTTATTTTCATCGAGTTCTGACTTTAAAGTTTTATTGTTATTTAGCAATAATTGTAATTGAATTTTATCAGCCTCTAATTCTTTTTGAATAGTATCGAGCTTCACTTTATCACGTTGAATTTCAATCAACAAATCATCTACCTTTTGTTGCTGTCTACCAACTTTCTGTTTAGCTAGTTCTATTAATTGTTTCGACAATCCGGTTTTTTGTGCAATCTCAAATGCATAAGAACTTCCTGGCTGTCCGATCTCTAATTGATACAATGCTTTTAGTTCTACTGTATCAAATAACATCGAAGCATTGGTTAAACCGTGTGTGCTATTTGCAAAAACTTTTAGATTTGAGTAGTGTGTAGTAATAACACCTTTTACATTCTTCTTATTTAAAGTTTCTAAAACAGCCTCAGCCATAGGTCCGCCGAACTTCGGATCAGTACCTGTACCAAACTCATCGATTAATATAAGAGTATGCGGATTTGCTTCTTTAATGAAAGTATTCATATTCGAAAGGTGAGCAGAGTATGTACTCAAATCACTTTCTATTGATTGATCATCACCAATATCTACTAATATTTTTTTCATCACTGCTAATTTCGAATCAGCAGAAAGAGGCACTAACAATCCGTGTTGTAGCATGAGTTGTATCAATCCGATTGTTTTTAATGCCACAGATTTGCCTCCAGCGTTCGGACCTGAGATTACGATGATTCTCTGTTCATCATTTAATTCAGCCTTTAATGGTATAACTTTTTTACCAAGACTTTTAAATGATAATAATAAAAGCGGATGTCTGGCATTTAACCATCTGAACATTGGTTCACGAGAGAGCTCAGGTAAATTAGCATCTATACGAATAGCGAATAAAGCCTTAGCTCTAATAAAATCAAGTATAGTAAGTAATTGATGATATTGTAATAATTGTGGTAGGTATGGTCTTATTTTATTCGTAAGCTCTGTTAGAATTTTAATGATTTCTCGCTTACGTTGGTATTCTAAATCTTTAATTCTATTGTTTAAGTCAAGTACTTCTGTGGGTTCCATAAAAACGGTTTGTCCAGTAGAAGATTCATCAACTATAAATCCTTTAGCTTTTCTTTTATATTCAGCGGCAACAGGTATAACCATTCTTCCGTCACGAACAGTTAATTGTCCGTCAGAGGTATAACCCTCTTTCTGCCATTCTTTAAATATCTGAGTAATACGTTTACGAACATCAGACTCAGCAGCTAAGATAGACTGAGTAATTTCCTTTAGCTCAGCGCTCGCATTGGGTTTTATGTTACCCTTTGGATCAATAATAGCTTCAATAGATTTAATAATACTTAAATCGAATTCTATATCTTTTACTAATAATTCAATAGAGGGGTATTGACCTTCTTCTTCTTTAATAAAGGCAATACAAGCTCTTACAGTTATTAAGGCTTGTAATAATTTTAGAAATTCTTCTTCTAGTAAATAGGTACCTTCTACCCTAACCTTTTCAGTTAATGTTTTTATATCGAAGAAATTTTCTGCCGGAAACTGTCTGCCTTTTAATAAGATTTCTTTGAACTCATGTGTTTGATTTAACAACTTAGATAGCAAATCGAAATTAGAGATAAACTGCATTTTATCAACCATAGTTCTACCCATGCTGCTAATGCATTCTCGTTTGATCTCTTCTTTAATTTCGATGAATCCGAGTTTATTATAAATCTGTTCTGGAAATAACATTCTACTGTTGCTTAAAAACCTCTGCTTCTTTTCTACTCATCTCTTCTGCAATTTTCAGATTTATCAGAAAAT
>JBKCCA010000404.1:0-5976 GCA_046305595.1 bacterium | reverse complement strand
GATATTCTCTATTCTACTCGGTGTCTTTATAATCTTATCTAATAAATCTCTTCGTTGTGCTAAAGTTTTACATAACACAACATCTTCTTTTAATAAAATCTCCTTTTCTTCTTTCGTCAATAATGTTAAACAGGTAATCGGAAATAATCGATGATTATCTATCAAGTTTTTTAATCCTAATTCTCTCGGTTGATCCCAACTCAATAAATGCAATCCTGAACAGGTACCATATGTATATGAGTCATCGGTAAATCGTGTATTAGTCACCACCCATCCCTCGAAATTATTTATACTTCTTTTCTTTAATATATCATTGTATCGTGATCGTATATACAATGGAACTTTAACATCACATTTTATGTGTACTTGGTTGTGATACTTACACTCTATATATATGTTTTTATTATCTCCCTCTGCTATTACATCTACTTCATGATTGACGCAATAACCCTTTTTAATGATACCAACTTGAACGCTGTAGCCCATTGCTTTCATTAACTCTGCAATGAATTTTTCGAAGGCGAAGCCGGCCGGACCTAACTCCATAATGCCTTCTTTCAATTTGTATTTTGAAGCGTAACTTCTCGAATGTCTCTTCAATAATTTAAATGCTGTTCTAAAAATTTTTCGAGATGACATGCCGTTCTCTAAATTTAGTTTTATCTCCCCAATAATTTGATTCGCTATTTCTTCTGAAGCACCCGAATGCATTAATGACCTATATAGTTTCATCTCTGAAAACTCAGCTAAATCACCACTAGATTTTTCTATTAAAAATTGCTTATCTTTCATAATAAATCTTATTCGAATGTACGACTTTATTTCTATCGAATTTTGGGGCGCCGCTCAAGAAGTGACTGGCTCTAAACATTTAATCACTGCACCCGATGGTACAAAGATATTGTTAGACTGCGGATTGGTGCAGTCTTCTGATGATGAAAATATAAATCGACATTTCGGATTCCCAGTTCATGATATTGATGTATTAGTTTTATCTCATGCACACATCGATCATTCTGGTAACATACCTAATTTAGTGAAGCAAGGTTTCCGTGGTAAAATTTTAAGCACTGCCGCAACTTTCGATGTGCTTAGAATCATGCTCGCCGACTCTGCTAAAATTCAAGAAGCTGATGTTGAATACATCAATAAAAAAAGAGCTAGAGAAAGTCGTAAAAATATTGAACCTCTTTACGATATTGATGATGTAGAAAAAACATTTACTCTTTTTCATGAAGTAAAAATGAATGAAAACTATGAGTGGAATGAGAATATTAAATTTTATTTTACCGACGCCGGACATATTCTCGGTAGTGCATGTATTACTATCGATATTAGTCATGAGAATAAATCCAAACGTATTTTCTTTTCGGGGGATGTGGGGCGCTACAATGATCGAATACTAAAAGCTCCTGCTGATTTCCCTCAAGCTGATTATATAATATTAGAAAGTACTTACGGTGATAGATTGCATGATATTACCGAAGATGCTGAACAGAAGCTATTAGATGCCGTACAAGAGATTTGTATTCGCAATAGAGGTAAGTTATTGATTCCGGCATTTAGTTTAGGCAGAACGCAAGAAATCGTGTATGCTTTAGATCGTATGCGCACCGAAGGTAAATTACCCAAAGTCAGAGTGTATGTTGATAGTCCGCTCTCTACCGCCGCCACCAAAATAATGCGTAACCACACTTCGTATTTTAACGAAGATATTTTAGAATACATGGATCAAGATCCTGATCCTTTTGCTTTCCCTAATTTAATATATACCGCAAGTGTTCAAGAATCAAAAGCAATAAATGAAGATGATGAACCCGCAATTATTATCGCTGCATCTGGTATGATGGAAGCAGGTAGAATTAAACATCATATCGCACATTACATTGGTGATGATCGCAACGGATTGTTGATCGTTGGTTATTGTGAACCTAGCACTTTAGGAGGTAAACTTCTTGCAGGCGAAAAAGTGGTTGAAATTTATGGTAAAGAATTTCAAGTAAGAGCTAAATTTGAAGTGATATCTTCATACAGTGCTCATGCCGATTATGCAGAGCTTATCAGATTTTTAAATTGCCAAGATCCGAAGAAAGTAAAAGGAATGTTTTTAGTGCACGGAACTATTGATGCACAAGAATATTTTGCTTCGAAATTATTAGCAAAGGGATTTGATAAAATTCAAATCCCTTCGAAAGGCCAATCGTTTCAATTACGTATGTAATTACATATTTCTTCTATACTGTCCGCCTACCTGGTATAGCGCATTTGAAATTTGCCCAATCGAACAAACCTTCGCTACTTCCATTAATTCTTTGAAAATATTTTCATTACGAACAGCTGCGTTCTTTAATTTCAGTAATGCGGACTCAGATTTATCATTATTACGTTCTTGGAAAGCTTTCAATGCTGTAATTTGATATTGCTTCTCTTCTTCTGTTGCACGTATTACTTCGGATGGTACAATTGTAGGAGATCCTTTTTTGTTTAAGAAGGTATTCACTCCAATGATTGGGAATTCGCCTGTATGTTTCAATGTTTCGTAATACAATGACTCTTCTTGAATCTTACCGCGTTGATACATTGTTTCCATTGCACCTAATACTCCGCCACGATCTGATATACGTTTGAATTCTGCTAATACTGCTTCCTCTACTAAATCTGTTAATTCTTCTATGATGAATGAACCTTGAATCGGATTCTCGTTTTTAGCTAAACCTAATTCACGATTGATAATTAACTGTATCGCCATCGCTCTACGAACCGACTCTTCAGTAGGAGTAGTGATTGCTTCATCGTATGCATTCGTATGTAATGAATTACAGTTATCGTAGATCGCATATAATGCTTGTAATGTGGTACGAATATCATTAAAGTCAATTTCTTGAGCATGCAATGAACGCCCCGATGTTTGTATATGGTATTTTAATTTTTGTGAACGATCGTTACCCTTGTATTTATACTTAATTGCTTTCGACCAAATACGACGAGAAACTCTTCCTATTACTGAGTATTCTGGGTCAATACCATTCGAGAAGAAGAACGATAAGTTCGGTGCAAATTCATCGATATGCATTCCTCTACTTAAATAATACTCTACGAATGTAAATCCGTTGCTTAAGGTAAAGGCTAATTGCGAAATCGGATTAGCGCCTGCTTCAGCAATGTGATATCCTGAGATTGATACAGAATAGAAGTTTCTTACTTTTTCATTGATGAAATACTGTTGTATATCACCCATCATTCTCAACGCAAATTCTGTTGAGAAGATGCATGTGTTTTGTGCTTGATCTTCTTTTAAAATATCTGCTTGCACTGTACCACGCACTGTAGAAATTGCGTAGGCCTTTATCTTTTCGTAAACATCCGAAGGTAATACTTGATCGCCCGTAACGCCTAATAACATTAACCCTAAGCCGTTATTGCCTTCTGGTAATTCGCCTTGATATCTTGGTCTTGCTATGCCTTTCTCTTTGTAGATCGCATCAATTTTTGTATCCACTTCTTTTTCTAAGCCATGCTCTTTGATGTACAATTCGCATTGTTGATCAATAGCGGCATTCATGAAGAAGCCCAGCATCATTGGCGCCGGACCGTTAATCGTCATCGATACAGATGTCGAAGGATGGCAAAGATTAAATCCAGAATACAATTTTTTTGCATCATCTAATGTGGCGACACTCACTCCTGAGTTACCAATTTTTCCGTAGATATCTGGGCGTACATGTGGGTCTTCACCGTATAAAGTTACTGAGTCAAATGCCGTCGATAAACGATGCGCTGGTTGACCTAATGATACATAGTGAAATCTCTTATTCGTACGTTCAGGTCCGCCTTCACCAGCAAACATTCTCGTTGGATCTTCGCCTTCACGCTTCAATGGGAATACTCCTGCTGCGTAAGGGAATTCACCCGGTACGTTTTCAGTTAATAACCAATATAAAATATCACCCCAAGCTTCATACTTAGGTAATGAAATTTTTGGAATTCTTAATTTTGATAACGATTCATAATAAAGTGCTTGCTTGATTTCTTTATCACGCACTTTATAAATGAAATTGTCTTCTTTATAAATACGAACCGTTTCAGGCCATTCTTTTAAAAGTCTTCTACACTCATGATGTAGTTGTTCTTCTAAATGATTGTATAAATCTTTTAGCGTTTCTGTCGATTCTTTTTTGTTTTCTTTTTCTAATAAATCGATAGTGCCTTTCAACTGAAACATTTTCTGAGCAATTTCTTTTTGCTCATTCACCCATACTTTATACTCTTGATTCGCTTCTGCAATCTCAGCTAAATAACGAGTTCTATCTGGCGCTATGATGTAAATTTTTTCAGATTGTCCTTCTGCTAATTTCACACTCGCTTCAAATTTCACTCCGGTTTTATCAATGATTTTCTTTATCAATGCATTGTATAATGCATTCATACCAGGGTCATTGAATTGAGATGCCATAGTACCAAATACGGGTACATCTTCATCTTTCAAATCAAATTGATTGTGATTTCTCTTGTATTGTTTTTTTACATCACGAATAGCATCTAATGCGCCACGCTTATCGAATTTATTGATCGCTACTAAATCAGCAAAATCTAACATGTCGATTTTTTCTAATTGAGTGGCAGCACCAAACTCTGGAGTCATCACATATAAAGAAACATCGCAATGCTCTGTAATCTCAGTATCTGATTGCCCGATACCCGAAGTCTCTACTATGATCATGTCATATGCAGCAGCCTTGCAAATATCAATCGCTTCTTGCACGTATTTAGATAATGCAAGATTCGCTTGACGTGTTGCTAATGAACGCATGTAGACTCTCGGATTGTTAATAGCATTCATACGAATTCTATCACCCAATAATGCACCACCTGTCTTACGTTTTGAAGGGTCAACAGAAATAATAGCAATTGTATTCTTTTCGAAATCGTGAATGTATCTACGTACTAATTCATCAACTAGCGATGATTTACCAGCACCACCTGTACCTGTAATACCCAATACCGGAATCTTTTTGCTGCCAATCATTTTCTTCACTTCCTCTAAAAACTTTTCAGCTTCATCAGGGAAATTCTCAGCAACTGTAATGGCATGTGCTATTTTCGCCGGATTTTTATCGACAATGTATTTTAATTCACCATTCAATGTAGTGTTCGTTGGGAAATCAGTTTGCTTCAACATATCGTTGATCATACCTTGTAATCCCATGGTTCTACCATCATCCGGAGAATATATTCTTGCTATACCATAAGCATGCAATTCTTTAATCTCATCGGGTAGAATAACTCCACCGCCACCACCAAATATTTTGATATGCCCAGCACCTCTCTCTTTCAACAAATCATACATGTATTTGAAATACTCGTTATGTCCGCCTTGATACGAGGTCATCGCAATACCCTGAACATCTTCTTGAATGGCGCAATTCACCACTTCATCAACCGATCGATTATGCCCCAAGTGAATCACTTCAGCGCCTGATGCCTGAAGAATTCTTCTCATGATATTGATTGTTGCATCGTGACCATCAAAAAGTGAGGCCGCGGTTACAAAACGAATTTTGTGCTTAGGTTTATAGACTTCTATAGTTTCCATATGTGTTAGAATTGAGCAAAAATAGCAAAAAATATCTCTTCGGATGATGCAGGCAATTTTAGAAAGTGCTGAATTTTATTGTATTGAAATTCAGCTACTTATATTTTATTTCCAAAAAAACGTACATTCATGCAACCATTTAGACTAAACCATCATCTACAGAATTGAATGCGCTTACAATTGGGACATAAGCTAAGCCTCGACGAATTAGTGGAGGGCTGCAAACTAGGGAAGAGAAGTTCTCAAGAGTTGCTGTATAAGACTTATGCTTCAAAAATGTTAGCAGTATGCGCAAGATACGCTAAAGACAATTTCGAAGCAGAAGATATGTTGCAAGTAGGATTTGTAAAGATCTTTGAAAAGATAAAAGATTATAAAGGCGA
>JBKCCA010000403.1:0-1445 GCA_046305595.1 bacterium | reverse complement strand
ATACGATGCACCAATCCCGGTCTCGCCACATTCCCTTTCAAATTTGGCAAATTCTGAAAATGAAAAGCGAGTGCATGTACGAGTGTGCCGGTATAATTATTATATCCCGGGTGCACCACCATGCCAGCGGGTTTATTAACGATGACTAAAAAATCATCTTCATAAATAATGTCGAGCGGAATATCTTCCGGGTAAATTTCGGTATCGCGAGGCGGATGAGGCAGTACGATGGTAATGGTATCGAGGGGTTTTACGCGATAATTACTTTTCACCACGCTCCCATTGACTAAAATATTTCCGGCATCGGCAGCATTTTGAATTCGATTACGCGAGACATTGACCATTCGGTTCATCAAGAACTTATCGATACGCAACAGAGACTGGCCTTTATCGACAACGATTTTAAAATGTTCGTAAAGGTCTTGTTCTTCGGGTTCGTTGGTGTCGGGGTTGATGTCGAGGTGGTCGGTCATACGACAAATATATGAAAAGGTATTACGTATTGCGTATTACGTATTACGATACCTAATTTTTGAAATACAACACGATGATTATGGATAGCAACTGTAGGGGGCGATTCCATCGCCCCGCCTAGGATTACGATCAGACCGAATTAGGATAATTATATAGACCGAATTAGGATAATTATATAGATCGAATAACGATCTATATGTCGTTTAATCGGGTCGATGGAATCGACCCTTACGGGTGTAGGTAATAATCAACCTGACGAACATTAAAAATAGCACATCGGAATACTGAATACGGAATACCGAATACGGATTTCTTTTCTTATTTTTATTTCAACAAACTAAAACATAAACCAAAAAGTTATTTTATGAAACCAAAAAGTTATTTAAAAAACAGCTTGACTGTTATGGCTTTGAGCTTGGGTTCGATGGCCATCACCAACAACGCCTTCGCTCAAGACCAAGTTGCTGAAATGATGAAAGCTGGTGTCGCTGATGCGGGTAAATTAGTTGATGCGTATATGAGTCCGTTGATGAAGGGCTTTGGAGCCGGACTTAACGGTGGATGGTACAATACTGCGAAGCCTCATGGCTTGGGTAGATTTGATGTGACCGTGAACTTTAATGCTGCCTTTGTACCTGATGAAGATAAAATTTTCAATGCTGCTAACTTAGGCTTCAGCCAATTGAGAGTTAAAGCGGGTACAGGTCCGAATGCTGCTACCGTTTCTGGTGAAGAAAGTCTTTCAGGTAATGCAATCTATCAATTATATGCTGCTGATCCTACAACACCTGGTGCTGAAATATTAGTGACTGAGTTTGCTTCTCCTCAAGGCACGGGATTGCCGTATTCGGGGGCGCCGACAGCGCAGTTAGCGATCGGACTTATCAAAAATACAGAGGTAATGGTTCGTTATATGCCAACTATTGCATTAGGTGCTGCAGGTGATATGGGCTTAATCGGAGTCGGTATTA
>JBKCCA010000402.1:0-6583 GCA_046305595.1 bacterium | reverse complement strand
AAGGTAAATCGACCACTGCTTTATTTCTACCTACAGTAGCCATAGAGCCCATGTTGAAATATTTAAAAGCTTTTAACTTTCTACCATTTAATGCTGATACAATGTTTAGTGCTAAATTCTTTGCTTGTTGTAAGGCAACTTGCGCCACGCCTGGGTGACCATTCGGATAGTCTTCTGATATCATTGCAGCAACGTCTCCCAATGCATACACATTATCGTATCCTTTTACTTTATTGTATTCATCAACTAAGAATCTACCTCCTCTAAAAAACTCTGCTTTATCTAATCCCTCTATAATCGCACCCTTCACACCGGCTGTCCAGATTAAATTCGTACTCTCTAACTCCTTACCACTTTTCAACACCGCTTTTAATCCGTCGTATGATAATACTGCATCGTTTGTGCGAATCATCACACCTAGTTCTTTTAAGAAGTTCTCGGCTTGATTTGAAGCTTCTATTGACATGCTACTTAACAACCTTTCGTTGTTTTCTACCAAGTTGATTTGCATTCTTCGCAAATCTAAATCTGGGTAGTCATTGGGCAATACGTGCATCTTTAATTCTGCCAATGCACCCGCCGTTTCAACACCCGTAGGACCGCCACCAACAATCACAAAATTCATCAATGCTTCTTGTTCATTGATACTATCTTTTAATAAAGCTTCTTCAAAGCTTTGTAAAATCAAGCTTCTTAGGTTCAGTGCCTCAGGTATAGTTTTCATGGGCATTGAATTGTTTTCTATGGTTTCATTGCCAAAGAAATTAGTTGTTGAGCCCGTAGCAATTACTAAATGGTCATATTTTATATTTCCGATATTGGTTACCAATACATTGTTTTCAGCGTCAATACGTTCAGCATTAGCTACTCTGAAAAATACATTATTATGATCTTTAAATACTTTTCGAAGAGGAAAAGCGATTGAATCTGGCTCTAATCCGCCTGTTGCTACTTGATATAATAAAGGTTGGAAAGTATGATAGTTGTGCTTATCTATCATTAATACTTGCACTTCTTTATTCTTAAAACTTTTGGCTAATTGTATCCCACCAAAACCGCCGCCTACTATGACTACTCTCGGAAATGATGAATTGGGTATATCGATCGACATGATATTTTTGATTATTTATTTAGAACGTATATAATTCAAACATCAATGTATGTTTTAAGTTTCAATTATAAACAAAAAAACCCATCATTTCTGATGGGCTTTTTTGTTTATTGAATATGTGAATTACTTCACAATTAATTTTTGAGTTGATTGAGCATTATCGCTATTAACTACAACACTGTAAATACCTGCTGATAAATCTTCAACATTGATATTTGTATTGTTAGCATTTACTTTAACACTCTTTACTACTTGACCCATCATGTTGATGATATTTACTGTATTGATCTTCTCAGAAGCAGTTAAGTATAATATATCTTTTGTTGGGTTAGGGTAGATGTTTAAGTTTTCTACTTTATTAGCATTTAAGCCGATTGCATCATTATCGATAATCGTTAATGTAGCTGAACTAGGTGTACCTAATGTAGCATTAACAGCATTTGATAAAGAGAATAAAACAGTTTCATTAGTTTCTGTAGCTGCATCATTTGTAATACTGAAATTGAATGATTTTTCAGACTCACCGTGTGCGAACGTAACTAATCCACCTACAAATTGATAATCAGCTGAAGTAGCTGTGCCACCAGTCACTGCAATGTTTACAGTAGAAGTACCATTAGATGGAGTACTTAATTTAACTCTTACAGTTTTTGTAGCAGTAGCTTCAGAAACTGAATAAGTAGCTGAGTCTAATGTAACTGCAGGATCTATAACAGCAACAACATCCGCAGCAGAACGAGGTAATAATTGGTAACCAGTGTTCTTCGGATTTGAGTTGTCGAATTGACCACCTAAACCAACTACGTTAAACTTAGCTGGTAATGCTTGTCCAAATAATGTAACATCAGCATCTACTCTTAAAGTTAAAGTATCAGTACCAGATGCAATGATTACTGTAGTACCAGAACCAGTGTTAGCAGTAGTATCAACAGCAACAGCGTTTCTGAATATTACTAAATTTGACTCAGTAGTTTCGTCTAAAGATGTAATTACTCTTGGTTGCTTCAATGTATTTCCACTTGAAATGATCTTGATTGAATCCATGTTAATTTGAGTTAATCCGTTGAATTCACCAACAGTTCCCCAAACACTAGCAGAGTCACCCTCAACAGGTACAATCGTAATAGCAGGAGGATTATTTGCTCCTGATCTGAAGATACCAACACCAGCAGATGGATCAATTAATGTGTATTGTAAGCTAGTTGCTGAGCCTTGCATATCTACACCGTAAACAATACCTTTCACATTAACCTTTGTACCAGTTAACAATGAAACACCATTTGCATCATTCTCTCTGATTTGAGAAATTGAATACGAAGCAATGTCATCACTTTTAATAGTGATTGTGTAAATAGAGTCAGAAGCCATTCCATTGTTAGTGATATTTCTGATCACTAAGACAATGTTTTCATCTGTTTCAACATCAGTATCGTTTAAGATATTGATTGGTAATACAACAGTTGAATCTTTTCCTCCAGGTATAGTAATTGTAGTAGAGCTATAGTTAAAGTCAGTGCCTGCAGTAGCAGTAGAAGATTTTACCACTACATCGAAGCTAGTTGCACCTGTTGTAGTAGTAGCCATAGCCATTACGCTAACATTTATTGTACCAGCATTTTCATTAGCGTTTGCAGTAGCACCTACAAAATGAGCCATTAATGGTTGATCATTCGTAGCAATAATTATAGTTTGTAATGAGTCAGAACCAATCAATGCTGAGTTTGTAGCATCTCTTAAAACTAATACAGCATTTTCAGCTAACTCAGCTATATTATCATCTACTATGTCAATTGTATCAGAGATTGAAGCACTTGAATTTGCTGGGAATGTATAAGTAACACCGTTAGTTGCATCGAAGCTAGCAACATCAGCAGCATTTGCTGTAGATGTACCTTTTAACATTAGTTTTACAGATGTTGGAGTCGAATTTGCATTCACAATTGATAATGAAACAATAACTGATTGACCTTCAGCTGTGTTAATTGTATCAGCACTGCTTATCGTAATTACAGGAGCAGCAACATCGTTTACAGGAATTGTAATTGTTAAAATAGAATCGGCATTAATTACCGAGCTATTGGTATTATTTCTTAATACTAATTCTATGGTCTCATCATTTTCTTGACTTGCATCATCGATGATCGGAAAAGTAAATGTTTGAGCAGTTGTTGTATTAGCTGGGAAAGTAACAGTTTGTGTTGTGTAAGTATAGTCAGAACCAGCAGTTGCTGATCCGCCTTTTACTACAACGTCAACACTTGTAGCATTTGCATTAGCATTGGCTAATGAAACTGAGACAGTAGCTGTACCAGCATTTTCATTAACAGAAATGCTAGTTGGATTGAATCTTAAAGCAGGAGGAGGTATAATACCTAATACATCACTCCAATTATTTCTTACTCTTATCTCATCTATTTCAACATTACCAGTTCCACTTGCTTGTCTAATACAAATCGCTTTAGATTTTGTTGGAGCAGGGTTATTTCCTGTTATAGCATTAAAGGTTACAGTAGAAGTAGGTTCAGTAGAACTAATCGTTGGATTAATCCATATAGAAGCAGAATTTGTCGAATATGTATATTTTACAACAACAAGATAAGTTTGATTTAAACTCAAATCAGTAGGTGTTGCTCCATATATTTGAGCTGCAGTAGGCGTACCACCTGAATTATTCAATATACCTAAATTAAATGTATTTGCAACTGAACCTAAACGTATTTGAAGTCTTCCAACAAAACCTGTAGATACTCCAGTTGTACCATTTGTGTCGGTTAAGTGCATAAAATAAGCACCAGTAGCAGTATTAGCTTGTAGTCCAGTAGTGTTTAATACTTTAACTAATGTTGAGTAATAAACGCTGCCTGAATTATTTATCGTTGGAACTACTCTGTTTATATCTTCAGAGCCAGTTGAACTAATAGAAGTTCTATTTCCTGTACTAGCTGGTAAACCTGTATATGCTAAACTATTACCATTATCACTAGATGTAGTAGTATTTTGTAATTGTCCAGCAGTACCACTATGCGTTGACCAACCGTTTGTATTTAAGGTACCAGTTCCAGTAAATGGAATATGGCTAGTAGCGATAAATGGTAGGTTAACAGTAATTGTACCAACCATACCAGCACCAGCATGAGGTACACACTCATAATTAATAACACCAGCAGTTGTCATTGCTACTTTAAATTGATTATTAGAACCATCTAAAGTATGCAAAGGAATATTTACGGCTCCACTCGTTGATTGAGTTGGATGTGAACCACCTGAAGTTGGTCCGTAAAAGAATCGAACAGTGTCACCTACAACACAAGTTAATGATGATGGACTATATGTCAATGTACCATTCGGTGCCACCGTGATAGTGTGTGTTGTTTGTGCACTTGCATTTATCGTAATGAACACCCCCATTAACAATAATGCTTTTACAAGTAAATGTTTAATCATATAAGTTTTTTTTATTTAATTTCTTAATAATGAAAAGCAAATATAAAGATATTGATATTAATTAATTGTTAAGTCTCTATTGTGTAACAATTATTTACTAACAACGAATGTGTAAAACCAATTCTTTAGGGAAATGTTGTATAAACAATTACATTTGCAATTATGAACATTTCATCGAATTCTATTCATACCTTATTAAATTCAAAGAATATTAGCGAAGTATTACAGACAATTTCACAAAAAGTATATAATTCTGAGCGAATTTCTTTTGACGAAGCTGTTTACCTTTACGAAAATGCTGATTTATCTACTTTAGGCATCTTAGCCAATTATATCAGAGAAAAGAAACACGGCGACACTACATATTTTAACCGTAATTTCCATATTGAACCTACTAATATTTGTGTTTTTACTTGCAAGTTTTGCTCTTACTCTCGATTATTAAAACAAGCCGATGAGGGTTGGGTATTGAGCAAAGAAGAAATGCTCGATATCATTAAATCATACGAGAATAAGCCTGTTACTGAAGTACACATTGTGGGTGGTGTACATCCGAAGTTAACCTTAGAATTCTTTTGTGACTTGTTTAAATCTATAAAAGCTTTACGCCCCGACCTTCATATAAAAGCATTTACAGCCGTTGAATATGAATACATGTTCAGAAAGGCGAAAGTTAGCGTTGAAGAAGGATTAAAAATCATGATGGAAGCAGGATTAGATTCTATACCTGGTGGTGGTGCAGAGATTTTTGACGAATCACTTAGAGCAGAGATTTGTGGCGATAAAGCTACTACAGCTCAATGGTTAGAAATTCATGAGACTGCGCATAAACTCGGACTAATGTCGAATTGTACGATGTTATACGGACATATAGAGTCATATACTCATCGTGTAGATCATATGAATCGTTTGAGGGAATTACAAGATAGAACAAAGGGCTTCAATACTTTTATTCCGCTTAAGTTCAGAAATCAAGACAATGAAATGTCGAATGTACCTGAAACCAGCGTGATTGAAGATTTGAAAAATTATGCTGTTGCTAGAATTTTCTTAGATAATATAGATCATATCAAAGCTTATTGGCCAATGATTGGTCGATCAACTGCTCAATTATCATTAGCATTTGGTGTTGATGATATCGATGGTACGATTGATGATACGACTAAAATTTATTCAATGGCCGGATCAGAAGAGCAAAATCCGAAGTTAACCACACGCCAACTAGTAGATTTAATTAAACAAGTAGGGCGTCACCCAATTGAGAGAGATACATTATATGGTATAATTAAAGATTATAAAGATTACGATTTTTCAACTGAAGACGGAAACGGATTTATTGAATTACCTGTACTAAACTAATGGAACTCTATATAATTCGACACGGTGAAACCGACTTTAACAAAAGAGGTATTGTGCAAGGGAGAGGAGTGAACTCTGACTTAAATGAAATGGGTCAACAGCAAGCTCGATCTTTTTACAAAGCCTATCACCATATTCCTTTTGATCGAATTTATACTTCTTCACTAAAACGTACCCATCAAACGGTAGAACCCTTTATCAATAAAGGCATTGAATGGGTTAAACTTCATGAATTAGATGAGTTAGATTGGGGAGTTAATGAAGGAAGAGAAGCGACAGCTGAAATGAAAAAAGAATTTCAACAGCTTACTCGTAAATGGATGGAAGGTGATTTACACCTCAAATTCCCTGGAGGCGAAAGTCCGATCGAAGTAAACGCTCGCCAAAAAAATGCGATTCAAAAAATAATTTCAGAACCTGTAAATCATGCTTTGATTTGTATGCATGGTAGAGCTCTAAGATTAATTCTTTGTGAATTACTAAATATTCCATTGAGTAATATGGATACTTTCCCACATTCAAATGTTTCTCTATACCGATTAAAGTACAGTGATAATAAATTTGAAATGTTAGATTTCAATAATACCGATCATTTTCATGTATAAAATTTCTGTAGTCTCTTATTTAAATTCTAAAGTATTTATAAAAGGTTTAGAACAAGATTCAATC
>JBKCCA010000401.1:0-1483 GCA_046305595.1 bacterium | reverse complement strand
CGATAACTCTTCCACTTTTTTCGTCCACCACGATTGTATCTCCATTTTCTCGAACCAATACTTAGCTCGCTTGGTTGCTTCAGCCTTAGTCAATCCTTTTAATTGCGATAAGTATAATACTTGCTCACCAATTTCCATTTTCTTATACAATCCGCGTTCTTCTGGTAAGTAGCCGATCTTACTGATGTGCGAAGGATTCAGCTTTTCAGAATTGAATAAAATTTCACCTGAGTCGGCAGCAGTAATTTGATTGATGATTCTAATTAAGGAGGTTTTGCCGGCGCCGTTCGGACCTAGCAATCCGAAGACAGAGCCCTTCGGTATATGCATACTTACATCATCGAGCGCGAGATGAGCTTCGTATTGCTTTACGATATTCTTAATTTCTAACATGCATTCAAAATACTTATTTAATTTTAAAATAAAGTTAATGAATGCATGTTAATGAAAATTTTACAAAATATTATTCGAAGTATTCCTTCATTCTCTCGAAGAAACCTTTGTCGTTTTTATCAGGGTTTGGTTGGAAATTTGGTGACTCTTGTAATTTCTCTAAAGCCATTCTTTGTTCTCTCGATAAAGTTTTAGGTGTCCAGATGTTTACATGCACCAACTGATCTCCTTTATGATAAGAGTTGATGTCTTTAATTCCTTTACCTTTTAATCTTAATATTTTTCCACCTTGTGTACCGGCATCGATTTTAATTCTTGCCTTACCATCAATGGTTGGTACTTCAATAGAGGTACCCAATGCAGCATCTATAAAGCTGATGTATAAATCATAAATAATATTTACACCATCACGCTTTAATGATTTATGTTCTACTTCTTCAATAAGTATTAACAAGTCACCAGGTATACCACCTCTTGGTGCAGCATTACCCTTACCATTCATTGATAATTGCATGCCTTCTTTAACTCCTGCCGGGATGTTAATGCTGATTGTTTCTTCGCCACGCTCAACGCCTTCACCATGACATGTATTACATTTAGAAGTAATGGTTTGTCCTTCGCCATGGCAAGCCGGACAAGTAGTTGTCGTTTGCATTTGTCCGAGTATCGTATTCTGAACCCTTCTCACACTACCCGCACCACCACATGTCGAACAATTACTAAACGAACCTTTATCTTTTGCGCCAGAGCCACCACAAGTTTTACAAGAATTCATCTTGTTCACTTTAATAGTTTTCTCTACGCCATTAGCAATTTCTTCTAGAGTTAATTTTACTTTGATACGTAAGTTCGTTCCTTTTTGAACTCTTCTTCCACCACGAGTATTACCACCGCCGAAGAAACTTTCAAATGGAGAACCGCCACCACCGAAGATATCACCGAACTGACTGAATATATCTTCCATATTCATATGTCCGCCGCCATACCCACCGCCAGCACCTGCCGAACCTCCCGTATGTCCGAATTGATCATAACGCTGTTTCTTCTCAGCATTACTCAATACTTCATATGCTTCCGCTGCTTCTTTGAA
>JBKCCA010000400.1:0-3120 GCA_046305595.1 bacterium | reverse complement strand
TAATATAACTAATTCATTATCGGGGTGTTAGGATGATAGAGACCAAGAAATTACTTTTCGATAACCTAAATAACTTTTTTGGCTTCGACCAATTTAAAGGTCAGCAAGAGGCAATTATAACCAATATACTTTCGGGTAATGACACTTTTGTGATCATGCCTACGGGGGCAGGTAAATCGATGTGTTACCAATTACCAGCAATGATGAGTGATGGTACCGCATTAGTAATTTCACCACTCATTGCCTTAATGAAAAACCAAGTCGATCAAATAAGAGCATTCGGCTCAAACGATAGCATCGCCCATTTCATCAACTCATCGCTTAGCAAGGCAGAGATCATGAAAGTGAAGAACGATGTATTAAGTGGCGATACCAAATTATTATACATCGCACCCGAGTCATTAGCCAAACAAGAGAACTTAGAATTTTTACAATCGGCACAAGTATCATTTGTCGCCATTGACGAGGCCCATTGTATTTCAGAGTGGGGGCATGATTTCAGACCTGAGTATCGTAAGATTCGATCGGTTATCAATCAGCTCGGCGGACATGTACCCATCATCGCCCTAACAGCCACCGCCACTCCGAAAGTGCAGCAAGACATCATGAAAAACTTGCAAATGCAAAATGCCACCCTCTACAAATCATCATTCAACAGACCTAATTTATATTACGATATACGTCCGAAGAAATCGGTCGTAAAAGAAATTATCAAATACATCAAAGCCAATCAAGGCAAATCTGGTATCATCTATTGCTTAAGTAGAAAGAAAGTAGAAGAGATAGCAGAAGCCCTGAACTTGAATGGAATTAAGGCAGTGCCTTATCATGCAGGCTTAGAACCTAAAGAGCGAGCGATGCATCAAGATAAATTCTTGATGGAAGATGTAGATGTTATTGTAGCCACCATTGCTTTTGGTATGGGTATCGATAAACCCGATGTTCGTTTTGTGATACATCACGACATGCCGAAGAGTTTAGAAGGTTATTACCAAGAAACAGGTAGAGCAGGTAGAGATGGTGCCGAAGGAAATTGCATTGCATTTTATGCAGAGAGCGATATCATCAAACTAGCGAAATTCATGAAAGATAAGCCAGTCGCTGAAAAAGAGATTGGCATGCAAATATTAAACGAAGTAGTAGATTATGCTGAGTCTTCGGCATGTCGAAGAAAACAGATTTTGTACTATTTCGGGGAGACCTTCAATGAAGCGGCATGCAATAACATGTGTGATAATTGCAGACATCCAAAGGAAAGATTTGAAGCCCAAGAGTTCTTAGCAACGACGCTCAAAGCGATAAAAGAGATGAATGAAAAGTTCAATGCAGAACACATCATCAATGTATTGCTGGCAGAAGATAATAAGTCGATACAAGACTTCGGACATACGAAGTTAAAAGCATACGGAGCAGGTAAGGAGCAGAGCAAAAAATTATGGGAGTCGGTGATACGACAAGCATTGTTGAGTGGCTTCCTACAAAAAGATATTGAGAATTACGGCTTGTTGAAATTGACCAAAAACGGATTAACATATATTGAGAATCCGACCCCAGTTATGTTCAGCATGAACAAAGATTACGATAGCGATGACAGTGGAGATGAAGATGCACAATCAGGTGTAGCGGCTACAGATACGGTATTGTTTGGCTTGTTGAAAGACTTGTGCAGACAAGTCGGTAAGAAGCATAATGTACCACCGTTTGTAGTGTTCCAAGAGCCATCATTACAAGAGATGAGTACTCATTATCCTTTGACGATGGATGAGTTGAAGCAAATCTCTGGAGTGGGCGCAGGCAAGGCAGCGAAGTTCGGGGCACCTTTTTTAGCCTTGATCAATAAGTACGTAGAGGAGAATGAAATTGATCGCCCGATGGACATGGTGGTGAAAACCGCTGCGAATAAATCGGCGATAAAAGTAGCGATCATTCAGAACATCGATAGAAAGATAGCCTTAGAAGATATTGCGAACAGTAAGGGCTTGAGTTTCGAGCAGATATTGACAGAGATAGAATCGATTGTATCATCGGGTACGAAATTGAATTTGAATTATTACATCGATGAGATGATAGATGACGATAGGCAAGATGAGGTGTTTGATTATTTCAGAAATGCAGAGACGGATTCTATTGACGACGCGATAGCGGAGTTGGGAAATGATGATTATACGAAGGAAGAGATACAGTTGATGCGTATCAAATTTATGTCGGAACTCGGTAATTAGGAAAAACGAAAATAGGGAATACGAAAATTGTGAGATAGAGAGTAAAAAGAGAAAATAGTTAAATAGAAAATACGAAAATAGTAGGATGAAGAACTTACCAAAAATAAAGCATTTAGAGTCGAATAATTTTTTCTTGATGGCGGGGCCGTGTGCGATTGAGTCGGAGGAGATGGCATTGAGAATAGCAGAGAAAATAATTACGATAACCGATAAATATCAAATACCTTATATCTTCAAAGGTTCATATAGAAAAGCGAATCGTTCGCGATTAGATTCATTCACGGGCATTGGTGATGAGAAGGCATTGAAAATATTAAGAAAAGTTTCAGAGACATTTGATGTGCCTACTGTTACTGACATCCACGAAAGTTCAGAAGCAGCAATAGCTGCTGAGTATGTAGATGTATTACAGATTCCGGCATTCTTATGTCGTCAAACAGATTTATTAGTAGCCGCAGCGAATACAGGCAAATATGTAAACGTAAAGAAAGGTCAATTCCTTTCAGGCGCATCGATGAAACATGCGATACACAAAGTAAAAGATTCAGGCAACCCCAACATCATCTTAACCGACCGAGGTAATTCTTTCGGATATCAAGATTTAATTGTCGACTATCGCAACATCACCGAGATGAAAAATTTCGGAGTGCCAGTGGTGATGGATTGCACGCATTCATTGCAACAACCGAATCAAGAAAGCGGTGTAACAGGTGGTAAACCAGAACTTATTGAAACCATTGCGAAAGCTGCGATTGCAGTAGGAGCAGATGGGTTATTTATAGAAACACATCCTGATCCGAAGAACGCTAAATCAGATGGAGCGAATATGCTTCATTTGGATCATTTAGATGGTTTGCTTGAGAAGTTAGTACGTATACGTCAAGCTATATTGTAGTAC
>JBKCCA010000399.1:0-3314 GCA_046305595.1 bacterium | reverse complement strand
GTCTTATCTCTTATCGCATACCCATTAATTTATGCTTTCGAAAAATTATTTGGCATAACTACGGAAGTTACTTTAATGGAATTTACCAATATTAATAACCCTTTATTACGAGAATTATCTTACAAAGCACCAGGTACTTTTCAGCATTCATTACAAGTAGCTAACTTAGCTGAAGCTGCAATATTTGAAATAGGTGGTAATGCATTATTGGTAAGGGCAGGAGCATTATATCACGATATTGGTAAAATGGAAAGTCCTCAATACTTTATTGAAAACCAACAGAAATCTACAAACCCACATGATGATTTACCTTATGAAGAGAGTGCGAAAATAATCATCCGACATGTATATGCAGGTATAGAAATCGCTACTCGTAATCGTTTACCTAAAGAGATTATCGATTTCATAAGAACTCATCATGGTAATACTCGTGTTGATTATTTCTACCAATCATTTTTGAAAAATTACCCAGAAGCTGACGTTAACGAGAATATATTTAAATACCCAGGTCCAATACCATTCTCTAAAGAAACTGCTGTGATGATGCTAGCAGATAGTGTAGAAGCTGCTTCTAGAAGTTTAAAGCAACCTACTGCTCAATCAATTTCTGATTTGGTTGAAAAGATTATTGATTATAAGATTCAGCAAAAGCAATTGATTAATTCGGATGTTTCGATAAAGGAAATTCATCGAATTAAACAATTATTCAAAGAGATGTTAATGAGTATTTATCATGTACGTATTGAATACTAACTAGTAGCTCTTAAACGATTACCTGTACGAGGTTTTAAAGGTGGTGGTAAATTTCGTTTGAGTATGTGTATAGATGCATTCAACTCAAATCCTATTAACAATATCATTGAGTTTAAATAAAGCCAAATCATAATGATGATCAATGTTCCAATTGAACCATATAACTTGTTGTAACTTCCGAAGTTGTTTACATAATATGCAAACCCTATTGATGTAAGTATTGATAAAACGGTCGCTAGGGTAGAACCTGCTGATATGAATTTGAATCTTTTGGTGGTAGCCGGACAATAATAATATAATAAAGAGATAACACAGAAGAATAATAAAATAATTACGAGCCAATTTAAAGCTAGTAAAGAGTAAACTACTATTGCACCTTTTATAATTGCTTTTTTCTTTAGATAGGTGATGATGAAATTACCTGCAATTACAAGTGTTACACCTATAATTAAAAGTATTGAAATTAAAAAAGTTAGTACAATTGCGACTCTTCTTTTTTGCCAACCTTTACGAGTTTCTTGAATTAATGAAGCCTTATTGAAATTTCTCATTAATGCTACAATTCCATTTGTAGAGAAGAACAATGCTGCAATAAAACCAAATGATAATAAACCTGAGTTTTGATTTTTAATTATATCAGTTAAAGTATCTTGAACTGTTGTTTGTGTACTTGATGGTAGTCCCTTTAATAACAGATCTAATAATTGATTCTGAAAATTATTAATAGGTATATAGGGTATTAATGTAAAAAGAAATATTGTTGCCGGAAATATTGCTAAAAAAAAGGAAAAGGCTAATGAGCTTGATTTTGTATTTAGATGTTCTTTTTGAATTTCTTTTACAAAAAAACTTAAAACAGTATGGATAGGTAAACCATCAAACCCAGGTGTAGTTGTACGTTTACTTTTTTCTATTAAACGCTCAGTGATATAGTGATTAAGTAGCCAAGCCTTTAGTTTATTCATTCTTAAAATAAGGTTCTAATTTTTGCATGAATTCAGCTGGACCTACAGTAGGCCTTTTACTTTCTATATTTACAAATACTAATGTAGTTTCTCCAATGTTTATTAATTCGTTTTGTTCATTGTAAAGTTCATAGGTAAAAATTATTCGAGTTTTAGGTAATTCCTTCAGCATAACCTTAATGGTGATTAAGTCATCATATAATGCTGGCTTTATGTATTTACATTTCAACTCTAAAACTGGCATCATAATGCCTGTTCCTTCCATCCACTTATAACTCAAACCAAGGTTTCTTAACATCTCAACCCTTGCTACCTCATAAAACTCGGCATAGTTACCATAATAAACATAACCCATTTGGTCTGTTTCGCCGTAACGTACTCTTATTTTAGTTTCGTGTATATACATTATTTCATTATCCCTCTCTTGCTAAGTGCTAATTGAAATTTCTTAGCATTTTTTTTATGCTCAGCTAAATTACTTGCATAATTATGATAACCCGAGAAATCTTCTTTAGCACAGAAATATATATAATTATGTTTCTCATATGATAAAACCGCATCTATAGCTGCTATTGATGGCATACAAATCGGACCCGGAGGTAAACCATTGTATTTATAGGTATTGTAGGGTGAGTTATGTGCTAACATTTTATTTAATACTCGTTTAATATTAAAATTGCCAATTGCAAAAATCACAGTTGGGTCAGCTTCTAATTTCATCCCTCTATTTATTCTATTCATATAAACACCTGCAATTGTTTTCATCTCTTTGTTTACTAGTGCCTCTTGGTCAACAATTGATGCTAATACACTTACTTCAACTTTTGTTAATCCGATTTTCTTTGCCTTCGCAATACGATCCTCTGTCCAGAACTTTACATATTGCTCATTCATTTTATCAATAAATTTCAGAGCTGAAGTGTTCCAATAAAATTCATATGTATTAGGTATGAACATGCAGAATATATTCTCTTCATTAAAACCATATTCTCGTATTAAATCAATACTGTCTAGTTTACTAATTATTTCAGCAGAATCACATTCTAATTGCTTGCCTACGTAACCTGCAAATTCAGATATTAACCTAAAATTTTGAAAACTTAATTTTACAACTTCTTGATCACCTGCTCTTAATTTACGAACCAACTCCACATTACTCATGCCCTGTTTTATTTTGTACTTACCAGGTTTTATATTTTTATATTTAAGTTGAGATGCAACCCATTTAAAAGTCTCTGTATTTAATAATACATTGTTTTCTTTTATGATTCTTTCTACATCGTCAATACTAGAACCTGTAGGTATATATAGATATTCAGCAGCATCTTCAGAAATGTTATTTTTAAAGAGTTTTGAATATAAATTAATACCCATTATTGATGCAGATAAACCTACTACAAGTATTATTGACCAAATTATTTTTTTTGTTTTACTCATTAGCTTTTTAAAGAATTCAAAGCATTGATTGCTTTGGTGTTTTTCGGATTTATTTTAATAATTCTGTTAAGTATTTTCTTTGTTTCTTGCACATTGTTATTTGCCATGTACCATCCGGCTAAATTAAACAATGCTTGTTCATAATCAGGGTCTAATGAA
>JBKCCA010000398.1:0-7582 GCA_046305595.1 bacterium | reverse complement strand
TAATAGTATTGTTTTACAAGATGTAGTTAAGGCTAAAATTAATTTAAGTACTAATAGAATAAACGGATTCGTACAGCATACTTTACCCTTATCAAAAAAACAAGATTTAAGATTAGTAATTGGTGTACGTGCTACTTATTGGGATTATACTAAAGAGTTTAATGCAAGTCCGAGAGCCACCGTTTCATATCAACCTAAATGGGAGAAAGATTGGGTATTTAGAGCATCAGTAGGGTCTTATTATCAACCACCATTTTATAGAGAGTTGAGAAATTTTGATGGTACACTTTCTACTAACCCAGCTTCACAACATTCTATGCATTACGTGTTGGCTGCAGACCACCAGTTTTTAGCTTTTGGCGGCAGAAAATTCAGATTGATTTCTGAAGTATATCATAAGCAAATGACGAATGTTATACCTTATGAAATAGATAACGTAAGAATTAGGTATTATGCGAATGAGAAGGCAGATGCATATACATCAGGATTAGATTTAAAAGTGAATGGGGAGTTTGTGAAAGATTTAGAATCGTGGTTTAGTGTTTCAATACTTCAATCAAGAGAAAATCTGAAAAATGATTTTTATTTCATACAAGATCAGAATGGAGTAGACTCAGCAAAAGTTTTCCCTGGGTATATACCGAGACCAACAGATCAGCGTATTAATTTCTCTATATTTTTTCAAGATAAGTTAAGTAAAGACCCTAGTATAAAAGTACATCTAAACGTAGTGTTCGGTTCTCGCTTACCATTTGGTCCGCCTGACTTTAATAGATACAAAGACACTCTTCGTATGCCACCTTATTGGAGAGCAGACATAGGTTTTTCAAAAGAATGGTTAGGCGTAAAGATGGGTGGAAAATCTAAAATAGGTCTCTTTAAGTCAATAATACTTTACGCTGAAGTTTTCAATTTATTTAAACGATCAAATACCATTTCATATCTGTGGATTCGTGATGTACGAGCTCAACAATATGCAGTGCCTAATTTCTTAACTTCAAGACAAATCAATTTACGATTGATGGGTAGATTTTAATAAGAATATCTGCTAGGTATAATAAATATTCTGCGAAGAAAAACCACCAAAATCTCTTATAATATTTGCGTACTGAATCATATTCGCTTAATTTAATACTGAAGGTATTGAGTATGAAAAGAGCCCATAATACAACATGTCCATATTGTAAAAAATCATTTCCTTTGGTATTAATAAAGCTATATAAATAAGCTAATGATACGATGATATTACCTATCACCAAAGCGTGTTTTGGTGAATAACTGATAGCTAAAGTATTGATCTTGAATTTCGCATCACCTTCAATATCTGAGAGGTCTTTAAACCATGAAATGACTACACTGAATGCAATTACAAACATCGTTAATACTTCTGCATCATCAGTTAATTCTGATGATTCATTCAATAAAAAATTAAACAATAAAAAGCCACCAGCATTTAATAAAACTCCTCTAACAGTAGAAATTGCTATAGCTGCAGATAAGTGATGTTTTTTTAGAAAAAACGGAGGCATAGAATAAGCCCAACCAATGAATGTAGATAATGCTACAATTACTAATAGGTACATGCTAATATAAGCGGCAATCAAATAGCATATTATCAAAGCGCTGTACACAATTGTTTTAGCTTGTTTTAGGCTTAATACACCAGCAGGTATTGGTAATTCTGGCTTATTGATTTTGTCAATTTCTAAATCGGCAACTTGATTAATTCCTACAATAAACATATTGCAAGTAATGCCTACGATTATAGAAAGAAGTAATAAGGTTATATCGAACGAATTTTTAATATCATAAGCCATCAAATACAAAGTGGTAATACTAATTACACTACCAATGATGGTATGAGGTCTACTGAATTTCCAAATAATTTTAATCGTTTTCATGGTTGATGCTGATAACTATTAAAGTTCTAATATCTTTTTTTAATCGTTGAACTTTAACATATGGATGATTGCAAAATAACAATTGATATTGATTCAAGCTACGAGATTTTAAAACAGATATAAGCCCGTCGTAGCTAATATTTATTATGTTTAATGGTATGATATAAGTAAAAAATAATCTTTTTAAAGAAAATGGTTTTATAAAAGGTGTTAACAGGATGGTACCGATGATTGTAGCGAAGAGCACTTTCAAAATAAAGAAAACAGTAGGTTCTAATATTTCTACAAAATATGCTTGGGCATTAGCTATTTTAATCTTTTCTACAATGTCTTTTTTTTCTTTATCATCAAAATGATGAAAAGCATTGAACATGGTATAAGTGTAACTGCCGCTATAATTAGCATCTAATACATCTAGTGTTTCAATATTTTCATAACTCGGATATTTGTCGCTTAAAACTAGATCATTAAAGCAATTCGTAGATTTAAAAATAGTACTAGCAGGTTCAGCACTACCTGAGCAAAGATCGAACTGAATGTTAGATTTAATATTTTCATCATTTAGATACTCAATAAAGCCTTGGTAAATGTTAAATTTTGAAACTACAAAACCTATAAAATCGGTCTGGTATTTTCGTAAAGTAGCTGGAAACCATGGATAATCTTCAAGTTCTTTCATTAAATTACAATCTTATGCTCTTTTTAAAGATACTACATTTCTACCTTAAATAATTCTATTACATTTGCATAACAAATATCATAAGCATGCAACATCACAATTTTGGTGCAGGTCCCTGCATTTTACCGAAAGAAGTTTTCGAAGAAGCAGCACAAGCTGTATTATCATGGGGAAACACAGGTTTATCAATCTTAGAGATTTCACACAGAACACCCGAGTTTGAATCAGTTGTCGCAGAAGCTTGCTCTTTAATAAAAGAGTTAATGAATGTGCCTGAAAACTATAAGATAATTTTCGTTCAAGGTGGAGCTAGCCAACAATTTGGCATGGTACCTATGAATTTATTAAATGAGAATGAAAGCGCAGCATATTTAGATACTGGTGTTTGGGCAAATAAAGCAATCAAAGAAGCAAAGTTATTTGGTAATGTAAATGTGGTAGCAAGTTCTAAAGAGAGCAATTACACTTTCATACCGAAAGAATATAATATTCCTACTGATTCTAAATATTTCCATTGCACTTCTAATAATACTATTTATGGTACACAGATGAAATCTTTCCCGAAGACTTCGGTACCTATGGTATGTGATATGTCATCAGACATTATGAGTAGAGAAGTAAATGTTGCAGATTTCGACTTCATTTATGCTGGTGCTCAAAAAAATATTGGTCCGGCTGGTAGCACAGTTGTCATCGTTAACGAAGAAATCTTAGGCAAAGTAGATCGCAAAATTACTGCGATGCTAGATTATAAAATACATATTGAAGGTGAGTCAATGTATAATACCCCTCCAGTGTTTGCTATATATGTAGCCATGTTAAATTTAAGATGGTTAAAGAAACAAGGTGGTGTGAAAGAGATGGAGAGAAGAAATAATGCGAAAGCAGAATTATTATACTCAGAAATTGATCGCAATTCATTATTCAAAGGTACTTGTGCTGTTGAAGATCGTTCGCATATGAACATTTGTTTTGTAATGAATGAATCGAGTTTAGAAAAAGAATTTTTGAAGATGGCAGAGGCTGCAGGTTGTATCGGATTAAAAGGGCATAGGAGTGTAGGCGGATTTAGAGCATCTATGTATAATGCATTACCTATTGAAAGTGTGCAAGCATTAGTAGATGTTATGAAAACATTTGAGAAAAATAATCAATAATTAATATGAAGATATTAGCGAACGACGGTATTGACCCAATTGGTAAAAGAATGTTAGAAGAAGCTGGCTTTACAGTTGACACTAATAATATACCACAAGATCAATTGAAAGATAGATTAAATGAATACGATGCTATAACTGTAAGATCAGCTACAAAAATTCGTAAAGACTTAATCGACGCTTGCTCGAATATAAAATTGATTGGTAGAGGTGGAGTGGGAATGGATAATATTGATGTTGACTATGCTCGATCAAAAGGCATTGCCGTAGTTAATACTCCAGCTGCATCATCTTTATCAGTTGCAGAATTAGTATTTGCACATTTCTTTACTGGAGTAAGATTTTTACAAGATTCAAATAGAGAAATGCCACAAAGAGGTGATTCTGCATTCAATGAATTGAAAAAAAATTATGCAAAGGGTATTGAGCTTAGAGGTAAAACTTTAGGGATTTTAGGTTTCGGTAGAATCGGTAGAGAAGCAGCTAAAATTGCATACGGATTAGGGATGAATATTATGGCATATGATTTATTTGAATTCAATGCTGAGACAGAAATTTCATTTGCAGATAATCAAACTATAAGATTTAAAGTACAAGTTGCGAGCAAAGAAGACGTATTGAAGAATGCTGATTTTATTACCTTGCATGTACCTGCTGTTGATGGTAAAGCTGTCATTGGAGCAGATGAATTAGCCATGATGAAGAAGGGTGCATCATTAGTAAATTGTGCAAGAGGCGGGGTAGTAGATGAGCTAGCATTGATAGAAAGTTTAAACGCTAATCATATTTCATTTGCAGGTTTAGACGTATTTGACAACGAACCAAATCCGCAGAAAGCAATTTTATCACACGCTAAAATTTCTTTAAGTCCGCATATTGGTGCCGCTACCAACGAAGCCCAAGAACGTATCGGAGTAGAATTAGCACAAAGAATAATTGAAGAACTAAAGAAATAATTAATGCCAAAAATTAGAGCATTTAAAGGACTTTTACCAGATAAAGAAAAGGTTTTGCAAGTTATTGCAAAACCTTTTGATCAATTTTATACTGAAGAGGCAAAAGCTATACTTCAATCAAATCCTTATTCTTTTTTACATACTATTGAACCTTTAATCGATAACCCTTATTTACGTGGATCGAGAGAGGAAATAATTTTTCAAAAAGCCAAGGAGTTTTTCGATGAATTCGTAGATGATAAAATATTAATACAAGATGAAAAAGAATGTATTTATGTTTATCGTACTTATAACAAAGGACATTGGCAAACTGGTATTTGGTGTGTAACAGCAATTGATGATTATCTAGATAATACTTTAAGAAAGCACGAACATACTAGAGCTGATCGTGAAAAAGATTTAATAGAGTATTTAGATAATACAGGCATTGACGCTAATCCGGTTTTAGTGACCTACCAAGGTTCTGATGTTATCAATAACATTCTATCAGCAAAAACATCTACAGAACCCATTTTTGATTTTACTGCCGATGAACAACAACATCAATTATGGCGTATTGATGATGAGAATTCAATACTATTAATTATAGATGAGTTTAGAAAGTTAAATGCATCTTATATAGCAGACGGACATCATCGTGCTGCAGCTTCTTCTTTAGCGGGTATACAGCGTAGAAAAAATAATCTAAGACATAGAGGTCATGAAGAGTACAACTTCTTTAGTACCCTCTATTTTTCATTCGATCAATTATTAGTTTTTGAATTTCAAAGAGTAGTAGCTGATTTAAATGGAATGACAAAAGAAAACTTTTTATTAGAACTAGCCAATACATTTGGAGTTCAAAAAGTGAATGAGTCAAAGCCTGAACAACCACATAGTTTCACTATGTATCTCGATAATGAATGGTATTTACTAAGTATACCTCATACATTATTAGAAGATTCTTCAGAGGTTGATAAGCTGAATGTTAGCGTACTTCAAAATAAAATACTTGAACCATTATTAGGTATACATGACCCAAGAAGAGATAAGCGAATTAAATTTATTGGGGGCTTGGTGCCTATCAAACAAATCACTGAGATGGTAGATACCAATGTAATGAAAGTTGCATTCTTCTTACATCCGACATCTATAAAAGAATTAATAGATGTTGCCGATGCAGGAGAGGTTATGCCACCTAAATCAACTTGGTTTGAACCAAAGCTTCATTGTGGCTTATTAGTACATAAAGTAGATTAATTTTCTTCTTCGAAAAACTCTTCTAAAGCGCCGAAGTATGCATCGTTCCATCCATCAACGAATGAATCATATTCATCTGCTGGTATGTTCACATGATTTAATTCAACAGAAGTACTACCTGCTCTTTTACCTGGGTGAAGTTTAATAGTTACGATTGATTCATCAGTTACACCATCAAAGTACCATTGTTGAACTATTTTTTTGTTTACTTCAAACTCAAGATTTTTGCCTACTATATCTCCATTCCATAATGAAAATTCAGAGCCAGGTTCTGTACTCATTTCAGCTTCGGCACCTGACCATAAATAGATGGTCGTCGGATTGGTTAAAGCTAGATATACTTGCTCTGGTTCAGTAAGTAATTCGTAATATTTTTTGAAGTTTTTGAACATAAAATTATAATTGGTAGGCTTTACCCTTGATTGCAATTTCGGTATTAATTCCCATTAATTCAATATTAGTTTGCAAGGCCTCCATTGAATTTCTCTCACCATGTACTAAAAACACTTTCTTCAATTTAGTTTTATCAATTGCTTTTACATAACTCATTAAATCTTCATGATCTGCGTGTGCAGATAATAAATCTGTTTGCTTTATGCCTGCAAATACTGATAGTTCACGTCCGTTGATTTTTACCACCGGCACACCATCTAATAATCTTCTACCTAATGTACCTTTAGCACAATAGCCAATGAATAATATGTTAGCATAATAGTTTTGAATATTATGGTATAGGTGGTCTTGTATTCTTCCTCCTTCTAACATACCTGCAGATGAAATGATTATACAGGGTTCAAAGTAACTTGCGATTTGCTTGCTTTCTTTTAAAGTCTCTACGTATTTAAGTCCGTCGAACTCAAACTCATCTCCAAATTTTCTGAAAAAATTTTGTGCTTCATCATTTAGCAAAGCATGATGTTTTCTATATATTTCAGTACCTGCAATCGACATGGGTGAGTCGACAAATATTTTAATAGGAGCTAATTTTTTCTCGTTGAATAATTTATGAAGTGAATATACTAAAGCTTGGGTTCTACCTATACTGAATGCAGGAATTATCAATCTACCTGGTTGCTTTACACAAGTATCATTGATCGTTTCTATCAACACTTCTTCAATCGTTTTATCTTTTGAATGCAAACGACCACCATAAGTTGATTCTGTGATTAAATAATCAATATCATTTAAAGTTTCAGGGTCAGAGAGAATCGGATATTTTTTTCTACCAATATCACCCGAGAAGGCAATTGATTTATTAGTACCATCCTCAGTAACATAAAAAACTACACTCGCAGCACCTAGTAAATGTCCGCTCGGTATCAACTCTAAACTCAACTCATTACTTATTTCAAATCTTTTATGAAAGGGTATGGTAACGAATCTATCAACGGCATCCATCACATGTTTATGCAAATACAATGGTCGCTCATGAAATTCGTTTTTACCTCTTTTGAATTTTTTCGATTTGCTTTTTTTAGCTTTCTCTACAAAAATATTAACTGAGTCGGCCATCAATAATTCTGCTAAATCTTTAGTCGCAGCAGTACTAATTATTTGTCCTTCATAACCATGTTTAATAATGGTAGGGAGGTTACCACTATGGTCTATATGTGCATGTGTTAATACAATTAAATCAATTTCATTTACATC
>JBKCCA010000397.1:0-1803 GCA_046305595.1 bacterium | reverse complement strand
GCCTTTCAGCGCCACCCCCTCAAGATGGTATGTCTACCAATTTCACCACCAGGGCTTATTTTTCAGCTGCGAATATAATAATTTTCGATTAGCTCTCTTTCTAAATTGACATTAGGCTGAAACTTTATAGAAGAATAATTTGTTAATTTGTATCATGAGTAAATTAGGTCGAGTATTAGTGGCGATGAGCGGTGGGGTTGACAGTTCAGTAGCTGCAGTAATGTTACATGAACAAGGTTATGAGGTCATTGGCATCACCATGAAAACTTGGGATTATGCAAGTTCGGGTAGCTCCTCAAAAGAGACTGGATGTTGCAGTTTAGATTCTATCAACGATGCGCGTTCATTAGCTGTATCATATGGTTTCCCACATTATATTTTAGACATCAGAGAAGAGTTTGGCAATTTTGTTATCGATAATTTCGTTGAAGAATATTTAGCAGGCCGCACTCCTAACCCATGCGTATTATGTAACACACATATAAAATGGGAAGCGCTTATAAAGAGAGCGAATCTATTAGATTGTGAGTTTATTGCAACGGGTCATTACGCTAACATCCGCAATCAAAACAATCGTAATATAATTTCTAAAGGTAAAGACGAGAACAAAGATCAGAGTTATGTTCTTTGGGGAGTATCTCAAGCAAATTTAGCTAGAACAATGTTGCCGTTGGGTAAATTTCATAAGTCAGAGATTAAACAAATGGCTATAGACATGGGTCAAAAAGAATTAGCTGCAAAGAGTGAGAGCTATGAAATTTGTTTCGTGCCAGATAATGATTACAGAGCATTCTTAAAACATCAAGTTCCAACTTTAGAAAAAGAGGTGAATGGTGGTGAGTTTGTTTTGAGAGATGGAACGGTTGTTGGTAAACACAAGGGGTATCCGTTTTACACGGTCGGACAAAGAAAAGGATTAGAGATTGCATTAGGTGAACCTATGTTTGTATTAGAAATACAACCCGAAGAAAATAGAGTTATTTTAGGTCGACACGATGAGTTAGAAAGAGTACAAGCTGTAGTACGAGGATATAATTTAGTGAAGTATGCAAACATACCAACTGGTATAGAGTCATTAACAAAAATAAGATACAAAGACAAAGGTACGATGAGTACAATCGTAGAAAATGGAGATCACATTTTAGTTGATTTTCATGAGCCAGTATCGGGCTTGGCTCCCGGACAGTCAGCAGTATTTTACGATGGTAATGATTTAATTGGTGGTGGTATAATTTCAAAATCTTAATATGAAAAAATTATTTTTATTGATTTTAATGGCATTAAGTTTTCAAACTTTTGCTCAAGATCGCTATATCATATTTCTAAAAAATAAAATCAACTCGCCATATAATATCAACAACCCTCAATCCTTTCTGAGTAGTAAGGCAATTGCAAGAAGAACAGCTATGGGTATTGCAATTGATAGCACTGACATACCCGTCAACCCTAGTTATATATTAGGTATAGCTAATACAGGAGCTAAAATTTTAAATACTTCTAGATGGTTTAATACCATTACGGTCCAAGCAGATACACAGCAAGTAATAAATATTGGTGCTTTAGCATATGTATCATCATACAAAAAAGTATATGGTGCAAATTTATTGCGAGGACAAAGAGAAAATAAATTCAAAGATTTCTATAAAGATGAAGAGAATACCATAAATAATTATCAGCAAAAATTCAATACTGAATCTCTTAAAGGGGCACAACCAACATTTGGTTCACCAGCACCAAAATCTAAAAAGAAAAATACTGGAGCAAAGAAAAAAACAGAAGTAGGGGAACTTGATGGATTATAGC
>JBKCCA010000396.1:0-1879 GCA_046305595.1 bacterium | reverse complement strand
TCGTTACGATTCATATGCCGACCAAGCACAGCTATTACCTTATCAATTTACTGAGAGTGTACGTGAAGGGAATTATAAAAGAGATTCTTATGCCAACTTTGATCAAAAGTCGAACAAAATTGTTGCAAGTAAAGGTACTTTTAATACTCCCGATTATACATTCGATATTATATCATTGTACTACTTCGCTCGTTGTATCGACATCAGAGAAATGCGAATTGGTGAAACTTTGAAATTAAAATATTTCTTAGACGACGGTATTTATCCGGCGAACATAGAATACCTCGGTAAAGAAACCGTAGAAACAGAAACAGGTAAATACGAATGCATTAAATTTTCTCCAGCCCTACAACCAGGTAGAGTATTCAGAAAAGATTCACGTATGTACATCTGGATCACCAATGATTCGAACCGTATACCCGTAAAAGTAGAAGTAGAAATTTTAATTGGTTCTATAGTTTTAGAATTGCAAAATTACGAAGGCTTAAAGAATCCGATTACCGCAAAAAGATAAATGATCCCTCACGAGAATACTATTTTATCAGACGAGCTGTTCGAAGAACATTTTGTTTGCAACCTCGATAAATGCAAGGGAGCTTGTTGCATCGAAGGTGATTCAGGCGCACCTCTCGAAAATGAAGAATTAAAAATTTTAGAGGATGTCTTCGAAAAGGTAAAGCCTTACCTCAACGAAAAAGGATTGAAAGCCATTGAAGAACAAGGTAAATATGTGATGGATTTTGAAGGTGATTATACCACCACCTGTGTTGATGGAAATAAAGAATGCGCTTATGTACTTTTCGAAAATGGCATTACCAAATGCGCTTTCGAAAAAGCTTATAACGATGGCGTAATCGATTTCAAAAAACCCATCTCTTGTCATTTGTATCCGATAAGAATAACTAAGTACCCCGACTACCACGCATTGAATTACGATAGGTGGCATATATGCTCGCCAGCGTGTTCATTTGGCAAGGAGTTAAAGGTAACGGTGTTCGAGTTCTTGAAGGAACCTTTGATAAGGATGTATGGAGAGGAATGGTATTCAATTTTAGAAAAGAGGGAGCGCTAACGCGAAGGGAGAATTCGCTAAAGCTCATGAGAGAACTCGCTTACGCGAGTTGGGTATCGCAGAGAAAGAAATTGGAGGCGCTGAGGCGCTGAGAAAAAATTAAAAAATAAAAAACTCTGCGCCTCAGCGTCTCATATAAACCTCTGCGATACCCGCGTCGCGTAAGCGGCGCTTAAGAGCTTTAGCTCTTTTTAAAAGAATCAAATAAAAGATATATATTAGAAATTAAACTCTAAACCTCTTAGAAATGAAAGGAATAATACTTGCTGGCGGCTCCGGCACACGCCTCCACCCCCTCACCCTCGCGATGAGTAAGCAAATGATGCCTGTCTATGACAAGCCAATGATTTACTATCCATTGTCATGTTTAATGATGGCTGGTATTAAAGATATTTTAATCATCTCTACACCGCACGATTTACCAAACTTTCAAAAGTTATTAGGTGATGGCAAAAGTTTAGGTTGTAATTTTGAGTATAAGGTGCAAGAGCAACCGAACGGACTTGCTCAGGCATTCGTGATAGGTGAAGAGTTCATTGGTAATGATAAAGTAGCATTGATATTAGGAGATAATATTTTCTACGGCGCAGGTCTTGCTGAATTATTACAGAGTAATTATAATCCGGATGGTGTCGTAGTTTATGCTTATCACGTTTCAGACCCTGAACGTTATGGTGTGGTTGAGTTTGATACCACTAACAAAGTAATTTCTATCGAAGAAAAACCTGTAGCACCCAAATCAAACTACGCAGTACCGGGCTTATATTTCTACGATAATTCAGTAGTAGAAATTGCAAAGAATATAAA
>JBKCCA010000395.1:0-2261 GCA_046305595.1 bacterium | reverse complement strand
GATATGAATTTTGATTATTTCTTTGATACCTTATACAGAGATTCATACGACGGACAAGGTTCTAAGTTGTTGCAGTATATGCATTTTGATAGAGGTTGGTTTAATGCACAGTGGACAGGTTCATACTCAAGATACGGTGATGGTAATGGGGAACCATTGGTTTCTGTGGATGTTGTTTCACATGAAATTACACATGGTGTAACTCAAACTACAGCTGGATTAATTTATGAATCACAATCAGGTGCTTTGAACGAATCATTCTCTGATATCTTCGGTACTGCAGTTGAATTCGGAAAGTTAGGTCCGGGTTTAGCCTCATGGATCATCGGTAAAAATTCATTCGCATTACGTAACATGGCTGCGCCAAATGATTTCCAAAACCCAGATACTTACGAAGGTTTATACTGGACAAATACAAAAGATTGTGTGCCTTCAGGAAATAATGATTACTGTGGTGTTCACAATAACAGTGGTGTTCAAAACTTTTGGTTTTACTTATTAGCACAAGGTGGTGTAGGTAATAACGATAAAAATACAGCATACAATGTTTCGGGTATAGGCTTACACAAAGCAGCAAGAATCGCTTATAAAAACTTAAGAGATTACTTAACTTTTGAGTCGAATTACGAAGATGCAAGAAATGGTTCTATACAAGCTGCTATTGATTTATACGGCTTCGGATCACCAGAATATCAATCTACTATGAATGCTTGGCATGCGGTAGGTGTAGGTAGAGCATACACTGCAATACCTGTTGCTGATTTCTTTGTAGAAGAAGTAATTTGTAAAGCAAATACTGCGATCAGTTTCAAAAATAATTCAGGTTCTGCTACTTCATATCTTTGGGATTTTGGGGATGGTGCTACATCGAACCAAACGAATCCTTCGCATTCATATTCTGCAAACGGAATTTACAATGTTCGATTAATTGCAACAAATCCGAATGGTAGCGATACCTTCTTGAAAAATAATTGTGTATATATTTTCTCTAACAGTGTTATACCAACTTCATGTGTAGCAGATGTGCAATTGCCATTAGGTACTACTGGTATCTACAAAGTGAAATTAGCCGAATTAGAAAATTCTAGTTTTGGTCCGACAGCTGAAGACCCATACATGGACTTCACATGCTATCGTGCCTTCGTAGGAGCAGGAAATTCTTATCCGATGGAGATTACCACTTTCGTAACATCCGCAGTATTTACAAGAGTTCATATTGACTGGAATAATGATGGTACTTACGATGCATCAGAATTAGTGATGAAGACAGACGCCGTTGTTCAAAATCATTATGATACTGTATTTGTACCACGTTCTGCAGTGAAAGATGTACCACTAAGAATGCGTGTGGTATCTGGTAGAGCGAGTATCAATACACCAGATGTAATTTGTAGTAAAGTTCGTAACGGACAAATTGAAGATTATACCGTGATAGTAAGTTCAAGCATTGGTATCGATCAATCGAAAAATTATCAATTTAATATTTACCCGAACCCATCGAATGGTATCTTTAATATCAAAGGTATAAAAGCTAGTTCGGATGTTCGCGTATTAAATATCATTGGTGCTGAGTTGATGAAAATCAATATTCAAGAAGATCAAGCAATTGATTTATCTAGTTTAGCAAAAGGAGTTTATTTATTAGAAATAAATTCAAATGGTATGATAGAAACTCAAAAAATCATCATTCAATAAATTTTAATAGTATTTACAATTATTTGCCCTCTCATTACGAGGGGGCTTTTTTACGATATGTATACAACGAAAAAAATTATCTACTTATTAGCATTATTACCAAGTATAGCATTCGCTCAAGGTAATTATAACTCAAGCAAATTTCATCAAATAGATGAATGGTTGCCAACGCCGAATGCTTATAGAAATGGGGCAGGTGCACCCGGACATGCCTATTGGCAGCAAGCTGCAGACTATGACATCAAGGTGAAATTAGATGATGAGAAGCAAAGCATCACAGGCTCTGAGACCATCACTTATTATAATAATTCACCAGATGTTTTGACTTATTTATGGTTGCAGTTAGATCAGAATATATTCAAACAAAATTCAATGACCAATTTAGCAAGTACAAATGCTGAATTGAAAAATATGTCTTTCAATGGTGTTGAGTATTTAATGAAAAAAGGATTCGATGGTGGCTATAATATTCAATCGGTGAAAGATGCGAATGGTAAGAACTTAAAATTCACTATCGTCAATACCATGATGAAAGTTGAATTAGAAAAACCGATGTTGCCAAAATC
>JBKCCA010000394.1:0-6717 GCA_046305595.1 bacterium | reverse complement strand
CTGAGGTATATAAGGTTGAGCAAATGCTAATACAAGGCAGATAATAGTTAATATTCTAACCAATAAGATGAGCAGATTCTTAAGTTTATTAGACTTACGTTGCTCTTGCTCAATATTTTGCAAAAATTTAACGTTAGAAAAATATAGTCTTTTATACTTCCTTAATTGAATTAAATGAATAATTATGGGGATGGCAATAGCCGAAAGTGCAAATAAGAAACTAGGATATACAAAGTTCATTATATCAAAAATACGTAAGCAAAACGGATTTTAAAGGCTTTTAGGGTAATAATTATGAAATAAATATCAACATCTTAAAATTTTGAGTAAATTTAAAATTGCTAAAAACAAAATAACCATGTATATAATACCAGCAATAGATTTATTAGATAGAAAGATTGTGCGATTGACCGGTGGTAAATACGATGCAGTTACAGAGTATGATATAGAGTTAAAAGACATGCTCAAACAGCTCAATTCAAATGGCACAGACTTCATACAAATCATAGATTTAAATGGTGCGAAGGGCGACTTTTCGCAACAAGAATATTTACTCGACATTTTAAAGATGAGTCCGCTGAAAATCCAATACGGCGGCGGTGTTCGTAGTATCGAAAAAGTGAAAGAGCTGATCGATTTAGGATTTCATCGAATAATTGTAGGTACAAAAGCGATTACCGACGAAGGCTTTTTATATGAGTTAAGCAAAGAAATTTGTGGTAAAAATTCATGCTCAGATCAAGTAGTGATAGCAGTAGATATATTAGATGGAGAGTTAATGCACAGTGGCTGGGAGCAAAAATCTACTTTAAAACCATTAGACTTTATTGATAAGTGTATTGGTTTAGGCTACTTCAGATTTTTATGTACCGACATTGGAAACGATGGAAAGTTAAAAGGCTCGAATGTTGAGTTATACAAAACTTTTAAATCACAATTCCCATTCATAAAACTAATTGCCCAAGGTGGTATCAGTACTATAGAAGATGTTCAATCATTACAATCGGCTAATTTAGAATCGGTTGTTATTGCGAAAGCGATTTATGAAAACAAAATTGCCATAGATGATATTAAGAATTGGAACTTGCAGGCATTAGTGAATTTTTAGAATGATTGAATTAGAGTTAGTAAAAGTATTAGAGGGACACGAGCACCCTATTTATGCATTAAGTAATTCACAAAAAGAACACATCATATTTAGTGGAGGTGGTGAATCAGCAGTTGTTGAATGGAGCTTAAAAACCATGAGCCCTATAAAGGTGATGTATAAATCTGCGGGTAGCATTTATTTCTTGCACTCCCCTATTGAATTTCCTTATTTAATTTCTGGTGATCGTGCTGGGGTATTGAGTATTTTCGATTTTATTTCACAGAAATTAATTTTTCAAAAACAGATTTCGAAATCTGCAATTTTCAACATCAAAAATATTCAAGAGAATTTATATGTTTCGACTGAAGAAGGTTCATTGATATTATTCGATTTGAATGAGCTTAAAAAATTATCAGAGTTGAATTTAAGTAGCTTAAGTTTAAGAACCATCAGTATAAATAATAATCAATTATTTGTAGCTGGTAAGGACTTAAATGTATACCAAATAAATACCGATAATTTTTCATTAGAGAAACAATGGCATGCTCATGAAATGCCAATATTTAGTAGTGTTTACGACCGAATCAATCAGCAATTTATTACAGGAGCAAGAGATGCTCAAATTAAATTTTGGTTTAGCAATATTGAGAACGATTTACCAGCACATTACTTCGCAGTAAACGATTTACAAATCAGCAATGATGAACGATATTTAATTTCTGCGAGTATGGATAAGACGATAAAAATGTGGGATTTAGAAAGCAGAAATTTAATGGCAATTGCCGATGCTCAGAAGAACTCAGGTCATACAAAATCGGTGAATCGATTAGCAATTTCAAAGTTTGAAGATTATATAGTTTCGGCTAGCGACGATAAAAACCTAATGGTTTGGAAGATTAAAAATATTGATTAGGCGATAAACCTTTTTATAATTCTCAGTTTGTGAGTATATCGTTGAATTTCTTCGTTGAATATACCTTGATGATCTATTTTATCGATACGTACTTCACCCGAAGCATGAATGATTTGTTGATTTTCTAGAATGATACCAACGTGAATAATTTTATGTTCATCGTTATCAAAAAATGCAACATCACCAGGCTTTGCTTCTTCCATAAAATTCACGACCGTACCAACCTCTGCTTGTTGATAAGCATCTCTAGGTATTTGACATCCGTAGAATTTAAAAACACTTTGAGTAAAACCAGAACAGTCGATACCGAAGATCGAACGACCGCCCCATAAATAGGGAGTTCTAAGCCATGTTTTGCTTAAGTCAGTAAGGCTTGGTAATTTTTTATCGTTAGTATTTATAAAGTCACTTTCATTAAATTCAACATTGAGTGAATCAATAATATTATTATTTAATATAGAGCCGATTGATAAATATTGAGTAGAATTATTTAGCTGGATGTTAGCAATTGGGGAGCTGTTCAGCCTTGATTTTAAACTTAAATTCGCAGTACGTTCGTCTACTACTTTATATTGTTTAACATCAATGAATGCTTCGTAATCATCCCACAAACATCTAACCTTAGTCCATTTTACTTGCTCCTCTAAAATCTCAAAACTTTCGCCAAATAAAATTTGACTAATAATTTCAGAACGATCACTAGGTTCAATTCTTAAGGGGGCAACAGATAAATGACAAATTCCGAATTTCTTCATTCTACTAAATTATCTTGTTTGAGCATTGAAGCCAAACAATAAGCTAAAACGTACACCTTTTGAAGAAGGCACTACTGCAAAGTTAACAGGGAAATTTAAGTTTCCTGATTTATAGGTATGCCCTACAGCTAAAACAAATGCTGCACCAGATATAGAAATATTCGGACCAAACGCAAACTCGGCACCTGAGCTACTTCTCACTCCTACTAACATATTGGCACTTGGTAAAAATAACCCTTGCTCTAATCCGCCTATTAATCCGACGAACTCCACCAAACCCGCTGTTCCATTATCTAATGCGAAATACTGTTTTTCAAATTGCCATCCGAATTGAGTGATAAAAGGTGATGCATTAAATTCAGTTTTAAGTGCATCGGCAGTACTACCTGCACCTATAAAAGTAAATCCGATTCGAGGTCCTGATAATTCTAAAGGCTCAACAATTTTTGGAGCAGCTTTTGCCACAGGTAAAGTATTGACTGGAGCTTTTTGAACCTCTACTTGTTGTTTATTTGAATCTGTTGTTAAGGTATCGGAAAATGAATTTGCATAAGATGATAAGTTCAATACTACTAGTATTAAAGTGATCATTGAAATTTTAGCTTTCATAATAATAGGTTTTTGTTTTGTTGTTTAGCGTTGTTGAATGAAAATTAATAAAAAAAGGGGATAATTCCCCTTTAAATATTATTTATTCTTCTAAATGCAACCACTTTTTCTTTTCGAGTAATTCTTCTTTACTCTCTCGAACGTCAACATCGTCTATACAACAATCAACTGGGCAAACTGCTGCGCATTGTGGTTCATCGTGAAAACCAACACATTCTGTACATTTATCGGGTACGATGTAGTAAACTTCATCAGATATAGGTGCTTGAACAGCATCAGCATCTAATGTATTACCTTCACCAAAATCTATAATTCCTTTTAAAGCAGTACCTTCAGAAAATTTCCATGATGCACCAGCATCGTATATTGCATTATTTGGGCATTCTGGTTCACAAGCCCCACAATTGATACATTCGTCTGTAATTATAATAGCCATTCTAAATAATCTCTATATTTTTGCTGCAAATATAACACATTAACTTTTTTTTGGTTTAAAAATTATGAAAATGAATAAAGAATTAATTGAAGCCTTAGATAAACTCTCGTATTTTTTATCAGAAGAGTCAGATGAAATCAATAGCTGGATAGATTCTGCGAAGAATACGAACACTTGGTTTACGCAGGCTGAGATTAAAAGAGCCCTATCTGCTTGGTCTGAATCTTTAAAGAGAGAACAAGTTGAGAATTGGGTGTCGGCATATGATATCAAGGAGGTAGAGCCAAAGAAAATCGGATTAGTATTGGCGGGGAATATACCGATGGTAGGTTTTCATGATGTGTTGACGGTGTTATTATCTGGACATATAGCATATATCAAGTTATCATCGCAAGACAATGTGTTGATAGTTAAAATTCTTGAGTACTTAATAAAAGAGCTACCATCCGTAGAAAAACAAATAGTCTATGCAGAGCGATTGAATGATGTAGATGCAGTGATAGCGACAGGAAGTAATAATACAGCACAGCATTTCGAGCAATATTTCAAGAGCATACCGAAAATAATTAGAAGAAATAGAAACAGTATTGCGGTATTGAATGGTGAAGAGAGTTTTGAGGATGTACAGGGATTGGGATTTGATATATTTAGTTATTACGGACAAGGGTGTAGGAATGTAAGTAAGTTGTACATGCCGAAGGAATATGATATTACAAAGCTATTAGATCAGCTACAAGCATATGAATACGTGATAGATCATCATAAGTACTTTAACAATTACAATTACTATAAATCGATTTATTTAGTAAATAGAGAAGAACATTTAGATACTGGATATGTGATGTTGAGAGAGTCTAAAGATTTGCAGGCACCCTTATCGGTCATCTATTATGAACGATACGATTCTATAGAAAATTTAGAGTCGAGTTTAAACGAAATAAAAGATACGATTCAATGTGTGGTGAGTAATATGAATTTGAATATTGAGTCCCCTATTTTCAAATTCGGCGACAGTCAATGTCCGGCTTTGAACGACTACGCCGACGGTGTAGACACCATGCAATTTTTAATCAAATATAAATACTAATTGATAAATAAAAAAGGCGAATCAAATTGATTCGCCTTTTTTATTATGTATTGAGTGGATTATCTAACAGCAACTTTGAATGCGTCAGTTTCCATGTATTTTTTGAATTCTAAATCTTTGGTAGCTTTTGCTCTGTAAGCAGCATCTTCACGAATAGCTCTAGTTAAGTTAGTCGTTAACATGTCGATGTTATTAGTTCTAGCACCGATGATAGCTTTCAAGTAGAAAGTAGCAGCATTTTGAGGAGCGCAATCAGCGTTCTTCTTAGCAGCATCGTATGAACCAGCTAAAGTTGCAGATAAAGCAGCATTGTAAGAGCATGAGTTAGCAGCACCATAGTAGTTAGAAGCAGCAGAGTAATCACCTTGACGAACTTTTAAGTTACCTAAATTAACATTGTTAGGAGCACCTAAAGATTTCGCTAAGTTGTAATTACGTTCAGCATTAGTGTAATCTTTCTTTTGAGCATAAGCAACACCCATGTTATTGTAAACAATAGCATTGTCTTTGCTTAGGTTAGCAGCATCTTTTAATAATGCTAAAGCTTCATCAGCTTTACCACCTTGAGTTAAGTAGATGTAAGCAACATTGTTCTTACCTCTCCACTCTGTAGGGAATTGAGCAGATACTTTATTGTAGATTGCTAATTTCTCATTCATATCAGCAGTTAAAGTTGCAGCGTATAACATTTCTTCAGCTGTTAAAGTAGCAGCAGCAGAATCATTTTTAGTAGCAGCAGTAAGTTCTGTATCAGTCTTACGTTTTTCAGTAGCAATTAAAGTTACTTCAGAACGACGTAATTGAGGTAATAATTTATCAGCAATTTTTCTGTATGATTTCAATTTCTTGATTTCTCTCTCACGCTCATCAGCATTAGAGATAGTAGAAACGATGTTTACGATTTGATCTCTGTCAGCTAAGTCAGATGAAGCAGCAATTTGCTTTAATCCGTCCCAGTCTTCAGCAGTAGCCGACTTCTTGTAGAAAGCGCTATCATTCACTTGAGCAACACCTGATTTCTTTAACCAAGTTAAGAAATACTTATAAGTAGCATCAGTTCTTTGAACAGATAACTGGTCATTTCTTTTTAACTCACCATCAGGTGAAGCATAAGAAGAAATAGAGATACCAGTTAATTGATTACCTGCTTTAATGAAATCTGTGAAAGCTTTCATGTCAGCTGATTTCTTTTGGTTCTCACGAACAACAGCTTTGTCGATATCAAATAATATTTTCCCTTTAACTTCTACCGGAACAACTTTTGCGAAATTATCAGCACCTAACATTGGCATGTCAGTAGTTTCAGCTGATAAAGCAGTAGTTAAAGTACCATCAGCAACTTTCACTTCACCTAATGGTAAAGATTTAGTGCCTCTGCTACCAGTAGGGTTAAGAGATAAAGATGAAGTTTTCATCTCAGGCTTATAAGCAATCTTCTCTTTGTAGCTGAAAGAACCACCAGAAGTTTTGCTAATAGTTACACCTTCAGTAGTAACTGCTTCACCTTTTAATGTCAATTGACGAAGTTTAACTGAACCACCTTCATAATTTAATGTTGGGTTCAAGCTAACTGTAGTTTTTTTATCGAAGTATTTAACTGGATATTTACCAGTGATAACAACTTCTACACTGTCACCTTTAACCTCTAATGGGTTAGGCTTAGCATCATAACTAACAGTGTTTGACTTTTTTTGCATAGATTTAAGAGCGTTACAACCTGTTAAGAAGGCTGAAGCTACTAAAACCGTGAAAATAAACTTAACTTTTAAGTTCTTCATGATATGAATTTGAATTTTGTTAATGAATAGAATAATATAAATTTGTTAC
>JBKCCA010000393.1:0-1111 GCA_046305595.1 bacterium | reverse complement strand
GTTAATGTAACATTTGGAAAAACCACTACTGATCCAGTAATGATATACGGACTATTAGCTACTGTCCAGGTAGTATTCGAAAATATACCCCCACTAAAATTTGTTTGAGCTATAGCAGAGCTACATATTACTGTGCAGAATATATAAAGTAATAAAGTGGATTTTCTCATATAATATCTATAATCAATAGAAATTAAACAATCATATTTAAGATTTGTTTATTTTCTGCTCATACAATAATCTAAGATGCCGAGTTCATTTTTCATAGATTGCACTAAATTACTATTTTTGAATTTTAGAATTTGGCGCCGTAGTTCAACGGATAGAATAGATGTTTCCTAAACATTAGATGTGGGTTCGATTCCCGCCGGGGCCACACTTCTCAAAATCAATAATTTATCTTCTTAATTTTTACTTTGAGTGATTTTAGGTGTGCAGTGTAGTGTGCAGTGCTATTGTAGTATAACCTAGTGTTATTTGATTGGAGCTTGATTAAATTCTATGTTTTTAACTAAAATCATTGACTACATATAAGTCTTGCACGAAACAAACACAATAGAAATCTTAACACGATAAGTGAGTCAATAGGATTACCAAAAATGGGTGGCCATACTCCAAGACATATATATCAAATCACGCGAATAAGTGGGGGTATTCAATCGCTCAAATACAATCTATATTGGCTCATACAAATCCGTTGACTACTGCAAGATATTTGAGAGAAAGACATCTTGATAAACTTCTCGCAGATACCATGACCTCAATAAATAAAATGATAAGGTCTAATAAACTAAATTAAACTAATAGAAAGCCACACTCAAAAGGTGTGGCTTTTTTTATGTTTCAGATTTGCTATTGTTTATGTTAATGAAAATACATTATATTAGTGTTTGTTCTTTATCTAAATTACAAAATAGAAAAACAACTGTTTTTATTTGGTTAGGATTGGTGAGATGGAACTCAGAATTATGATAATGTAAGCTTGAGTTATAATATTATAATTACAACAACATTTTAATGATAAATTAATTATATAAAACTAAAATACTTCAAAGATGAAAAAAGTTACTTTTTACTTGTTTTTATTTATGGCTTCATTTTCAATGTCTGG
>JBKCCA010000392.1:0-1510 GCA_046305595.1 bacterium | reverse complement strand
ATGTATATAAATTTCTAAGGGATATTCTCTAGATATTTCGTTGTGTTTAATGGCATTCTCTACTAAAAGCTGTAAGCTCAATGCTGCAATGCTTTTATTTAAAAACATCGATGGTATATCAATACTTACTACTAATTTATTACCAAATCGTTGATCAAGAATATAGATATAGTTTTTCAATAATTCTATCTCACGATCTAAACTTATAACATCTGAATCTCTTTGATTTAATAGTTCTCTGTAAAAATCTGATAAATGCTCTACATATTTTACCGCTCGGTCTGAATCAATTTCTATTAATCCCATTAAGGTATTAAAGCTATTGAATAAAAAATGCGGATTAATCTGATTTCTTAAAGTATCTAATTCAAATTTCACACGATCACGTTCGTATTGCTCTTTACGTTTCAGTTGTTTGATTCTATACTTCAGAAAAATAAACACAATAAATATAAGAGCGATGACTACCAAAATTATAAACCATGTGCTCAACCAAAATGGCTTTTGAATATTGAACTTATATTCAATAATCTTTGAATCATTAAAAGTAGAATTTGCACTAGAAGAAATTTTGAAAGTATAAGTGCCTGGTGGCAATTTTGAATAATTGATTGAATTATCAGTCGTCTGTATCCAGTTTACATCATAGCCCTCTAATTTATATTTATATTTTACCTCCGATGGCTTATGATACCAAAGTCCGATCACATCAAAGCTTATATAATTCTGTTGATAGTTAAAATCATTCGCAATGGTATGATCTATCATCTCAGAATTTATTTTTACGCTTCTGAGTATGGTCTTCGGACCTCTCCATAGTTCTTGATTGCATTGATAATAAACGTAAATATTATTTTGGCTGGCAAACCATATTTCATTGGTATTTGCAGGTTTATGATTCGCATTAATATTAGGCTCTAAATTCACGAAATCTAATTCAGAATCATGATAATGTATATTCTTTGAATTCACATTAATCATATCAACACCCTTATTACTAATAACAATTAAATTCTCATAATTATCTGCTACAATACTCGCATTGGTATACGACCTTAATCCGTTTTCACTCGTAAAAGTTTTAAACGTTTTACCATCATAATATACTAAACCGTCTTTTGCTGTGTTCAACCATAATACACCATTTGCATCTTCCGCAATAGAGTAAATTGTTTTAGATGCAAGTCCGGCTTCTGTCGAATAATTATTAAACTTATTCTTCTCAAATACCGTAATCCCTTTACCATCGGTAGCAAACCAAATTCTATCTTTACTATCTATGAATACTTGATAAATAAAATTTGACCCGATGCCATCTGCTTTTTCGAAATTCTCGATTTTATATTGAGCATTAAGTTCATTATTGTAGCTGATCTTTGAAACACCACCCAATGTTGCAATCCACAATACCCCTTCTTTGCTAGCTATTGATAATACATTATCATTGATCAATCCTTTTTTGATATTAAAAAAAAGGTATTGATTATTCTTCGGATGGTAGCGTATCAAT
>JBKCCA010000391.1:0-1608 GCA_046305595.1 bacterium | reverse complement strand
CATTTGTGCATTAACTCTTCATTATCAAAAATAATTGGAAAATACGCGTAGTTGTTTTCTGATTTTTTATGCCAAGCTTGATATCTAATATTTAATCCTTCTAGGTTAAATTTATATCTCTCAGAAATTGCTTTTCTTTTTTCATGAATTTCATTGATGTAACTTAAATTAGCTAAACCCATAGCTGCATGGAATTCAGAATTCTTACCATTAATACCTAATTCATTAAACGTTTCAGGACCATTAAATCCAAAATTTCTGATGTGCGCTAAGCGTTTTAATAATTCAGCTTCTTGAGTTACAACTAATCCACCTTCAACCGTATGGTATAATTTAGTAGCATGTAAACTACAAGTTGAAATATCGCCAAAACTAAAGATCGATTTACCTTCTATCTCCACTCCAAAAGCATGAGCACCATCATAAATAACTTTAAGATTGTGTTTTTTAGCGATCTTCTCTATGGCATGCACATCACATGGATTACCATATACGTGCGTTGCTAAAATTGCACATGTATTTTCATTAATAGCTGCTTCTATTTTAGTAGCATCTATATTTAAGGTATGCTCGTCGATATCTACGAAAACGGGTTTTGCTCCTTCCCAAACAATGCAACTTGTTGTAGCAATAAATGAAAATGGAGTAGTAATTATCTCACCACGTAAATCAAGTGCTTTAATTGCCATTTGAAGTGCAACAGTTCCATTTGTTACAAATAATAAATGGTTTAGATTTAAATGGTTTTTGAGTTTTATTTCTAAATCACTAGCCAATGGTCCCATATTTGTTAACCATTGTCGTTGCCAAATACCTTTTAAATAATTTTCATAATCATTTATAGCGGGCAAAAAAGGTTTTGTTACTGGGATCATTTAGCGTGTATTTTAATTTTATAAACGTGCGTCAACAATAGATCTGTCAAGGAATGATTTCGTATCAAACAAAACTGCATCGTTACCATTCTTCAAACTATTATAGTCAATTTTTGCAAACGCACTGTGTGAAACTGCAAGAATAATAGCATTATAATCATTTGCCAATTCATCAATCATTTTTACACCGTACTCGTGTAAAACTTCTTCTTTATTGGCATGCGGATCGAATACATCTACACTCATTCCAAATTGTTTTAGCTCGTTGTATATATCAATTACTTTAGAATTTCTAATATCAGGGCAATCTTCTTTAAAAGTTACACCTAGGATCAATGTTTTAGCTCCACCTATTCTATGCCCTTTTTTAATTAAAAGCTTCACAACTTTATTCGCCACGAACATTCCCATATTATCATTCACTCTTCTCCCTGATAAAATTACATGTGGATGATAACCTAAGGATTCTGCTTTATGTGCTAAATAATATGGGTCTACACCAATGCAATGTCCGCCCACTAATCCAGGTTTGTACTTTAAAAAATTCCATTTAGTTCCAGCCGCTTCTAATACATCGGTAGTATCTATACCAATTCTATCAAATATTAATGCTAACTCATTTACAAAGGAAATATTTACATCTCGTTGAGCATTTTCTATTGCTTTAGATGCTTCGGCAACTTTTAAACTTGGCGCTTTATGTGTACCTGCAGTAATTATACTTGAATACAAA
>JBKCCA010000390.1:0-4501 GCA_046305595.1 bacterium | reverse complement strand
TTTATATCTAGTACTGATGAAAGTTTATCACCATATTTCGCATCGAATCCTCCTGCTGAAAACTTAACAGAACTCACCATATCGGCATTTATAAATGTAAGTCCTTCTTGCTGCCCTGATCGAACTAAAAACGGACGATAGATTTCAACATCGTTAACATATACTAAGTTTTCATCGAAATTTCCGCCACGAACATTGTATTGTGAACTCAACTCATTATTAGATCGAACACCAGGTAATGTTTTTAGTATGGCTTCAAAATTCCCTGAAGCTGATGGAAGATTACTGATTAGTTTTGCATCAATTTTAGTGATGGTAGAATTTCTTTCTTCTTGACTTAAAACGATTACTTCTTTGATTAAAATGTTTTTGCGGGTAAATTGAAGATCGACTTGATTAATTTTTGTCGATGATATATTTATTTTTCGCTTAATAGTTTCATATCCGATATAAGCAAACTGAATAGTAACAATAGTATCAGAATAAGGAACTATCAATCGGTAATTCCCTTGCTCGTCTGATTGAGTGGCGATATTGCTACCTTCTAGACTGACAGTAACCAATGGCATTAAACGGCTCTCTTCATCTTTCACAGTACCCATTACAATGCTCTTTTTTTGAGCTTGTGCGTTTACTACAAAAACGAAAATGATTAGAAAGCTGTATAAAATACGCATGATTTGAATAACGAAATTTATACCGTTACGGTATCTATTTGCATATTTTTTAAATCAGATATCATAGCTTTAGGCTCAGCTGCTGCAAATACTGCATTACCTGCAACTAATACATTAGCACCGGCTTTCACTAAAGCAGCAATATTATGTGCACCCACACCACCGTCTATTTCTATTAATAAACCTGGGTTCACATCTTTCGACATAGCTCTTAGCTTTTGAATCTTCTGATATGTATTCTCAATGAATTTTTGTCCGCCGAAACCCGGATTCACACTCATCAAACAAACTAAATCAACATCGGCTATAATATCTTCAAGCTGAGAAACTGAAGTATGCGGGTTTACTGCTACGCCAGCTTTCATACCTAACTGTTTGATAGCTGCGATAGTTCTATGTAGATGAGTACAAGCTTCAATGTGAACGGTTAATACGTCAGCACCTGCATTTTTGAATTGTTCTAGGTATCTATCAGGGTCAACAATCATTAAATGAACATCTAAAGGTTTTGTAGCATGCTTTTTGATAGCACTAACTACGGGGAAACCAAATGAAATATTCGGCACAAACACTCCATCCATTATATCAACGTGAAACCAATCTGCTTCACTATTATTAATCATTTCAACATCTCTTTGGATGTTAGCAAAATCGGCAGATAGAATTGAGGGAGCTATTAAATGTTTCATATAATGTATTAACTTACACAAAAATACGTTTTATCTTGTATATGACAATGCTCAAGATGTATTTAAACCCGTTCAGTCTAAATTATTTTATGACTTCATCATTTTAATTTACTTTAGTATATAAAACAATCTATTATGAATAAAAAACTAATCATACTCGCTCTATTAAGCTCAATGAGTTTTTTAGGCTTTAGCCAAGAAGTACAGACTTCTAAGGCAATTACTGTTAACTTTTTCTCAGAGGCAGCATTAGAAAATATTGCTGCAGTTACTAAGAATGGTACATCCGTAATTACAACTTCAAAAAATGAATTTTTCTTTTTAGTACCTATTAAATCATTCGAATTTAAGAGTTCATTAATGCAAGAGCACTTCAATGAAAATTATATGGAATCAGACAAATACCCAGATGCTAGATTTGTGGGTAAAGTAAATGAAGTTATCGATTGGAAAAAAGATGGTGTGTATAATGTAACTGTCACTGGTAAATTAACAGTTCATGGTGAAGCAAAAGATAGAACTATTAATGGTGTAATTACTATTAAAAATGGCACTATTAATATTCAATCGAAGTTTAATATCGCTTGTAAAGATCATGGAATTAAAATACCATCAATGATGACAGAGAAGATTGCTGAAGTGGTTGAAGTTACTGTGAATGGAGCTTACGCACCATTCGTAAAAAAATAATTAATTCTAATTTTTAATTGATAATTTTTATATCTTGTACATCCTGCAAAAAAATTATCATGACTGAATTAATTACTAAATCAAAAAATCTACCAATTGAAAGATTAATTAACATTCAAGAATGTGAAAATAAACAAGGCGATTGTAAAATATTAATCTCATTGATGAAAGAGATTAGTGCTGAAGAACCTCAACTTTGGGGAAGCAGTATTTTAGGTTTTGGTAAATATCATTACAAATATGATAGTGGTAGAGAAGGTGATTGGTTTAAAATGGGATTCTCACCTAGAAAGCAGAACATAACTATTTACATACCTTTGGGCTTTAAAGATTATGATTTACAAATTAGTAAATTAGGAAAGTATAAACTTGGAAAAAGTTGTATCTATATTAAGAGATTGGCAGATATAGATATGAAGATGCTCAAGAAGATTCTAACATTAGCTTATCAAGCTTATAGATAATAAAAAAGGTTGCTGAAATATCAGCAACCTTTTCTTTTTATTATTCAGCCTGTTTTTCTGGCTTAGGTATTAAAACTTTTCTAGAAAGTTTCAACTTACCTGTTTTCTTATCTACTTCAATTAATTTCACCTTCACCTCTTCACCTACTTCTAATACACCATCCATTGTTTCGAATCTCTTCCAATCAATTTCTGAAATATGTAATAATCCGTCTTTACCTGGTAAAATTTCAACGAATGCACCAAATGGCATAATTGATTTCACTTTACCTTCGTAAACTTCACCAACTTCTGGCACTGTAGTCATTCCTTTTATCTTAGCATATACTTGATCTATTGCATCTTTATTATCTGCATAGATTTGTACCACACCTTGGTTATCTTTTTCTTCTATACTAATAGTTGCACCACTTTCACGCTGCATCTCTTGTATAACTTTACCACCAGGTCCGATAATTGCACCAATAAACTCCTTAGCAATTCTAATTTCTACAATTCTTGGAGCAAATGATTTATAATCCTCTCTTGGAGAATCCATAGTCGTTAACATCTCATTCAAGATATGTGCACGACCTTCTTTTGCTTGTTGTAATGCTTCCATCAATGTGTCATACGACAAACCATCAATTTTTAAGTCCATTTGACAAGCAGTAATACCATTCACAGTACCTGTAACTTTAAAGTCCATATCACCTAAATGATCTTCATCACCTAAGATATCTGATAATACAGCGTATTTACCAGTTTTAGTATCTGTAATTAATCCCATTGCAATACCTGATACTGGAGCTTTAATTTTTACACCTGCATCCATCAATGCTAATGTACCTGCGCACACTGTTGCCATTGATGAAGAACCGTTAGATTCTAAAATGTCTGATACAACTCTAATTACATATGGATTTTCCTCTTCACCTGGTAAAACTTGTTTCAATGAACGCATTGCTAAGTTACCATGTCCAATCTCTCTTCTTCCTGCTCCTCTATTTGGGCGAACTTCACCAGTTGAGAAACCAGGGAAATTATAGTGTAATAAAAATTTATTATATCCAAAGAACATTGCACCGTCGATCATTTGTTCATCGGTCTTAGCTCCTAATGTAACTGTAGTTAAAGATTGAGTTTCACCACGAGTGAAAATTGCTGAACCGTGAGCCGAAGGTAAATAACCTACTTCAGACCAAATCGGACGAATTTGTTTAGTTGAACGACCATCTAAACGAATGCCTTCTTCTAAAATTAAATTACGAATAGCTTCTTTCTCTATGTCGTGATAATATTTTTTCATCAACCAAGCAAATGCAAACTCAGACATTTCTTCTTCAACAGTAGCTTGGAACTCATCACGAATAGCACGAAATGCTACTGCACGTTCATCTTTACCTAATGCAGATTTTGCAACGTTATATACTCGGTCATATGCAAAAGCACGAATTTTTTCCATTAACTCAGGGCGAGCCTCAGGTTCGTGTTGATATGTACGTTTTGTTTTCTCTCCAACTTTAGCAACAAAATCAATTTGAGCTTGTACTTGTAGTTTAATAGCTTCATGTGCAACGCGAATAGCTTCAGCCATTTCTGACTCCGACACTTCTTTCATTTCACCTTCCACCATACAGATATCTTTTGCATTACCTGCAACTATCATATCCATATCTGCTGAAACTAACTCTGAAATCGTTGGGTTTATGATAAATTTACCATCAATTCTAGCAACGCGAACTTCAGAAATTGGACCATTAAACGGTATATCTGAAATGCTAATTGCTGCAGAAGCTGCAAAAGCTGCTAATGCGTCAGGCATAATGTTTTTGTCTGCTGAAATTAGAGAAATCATCACTTGAACATCAGCATGATAATCTTCAGGAAACATAGGGCGTAATGCTCTATCTACTAAACGACAAATCAAAACTTCATAGTCTGATAATCTAGACTCACGTTTCAAGAAACCTCCAGGGATTCTACCTGTTGAAGCATATTT
>JBKCCA010000389.1:0-1645 GCA_046305595.1 bacterium | reverse complement strand
GATATGGACTTTTCAAATGAGGCGCATGAACGTTTAAGTTGTCAATCTGAAGGAGAAGATATTGAAATCGGATTCAATGCTAAGTTCTTAATAGAAATGTTGAGTAACTTAAATACTGATGAGGTGATTTTAGAAATGTCGACACCTAACAGGGCAGGTATCTTATTGCCAGTAAATACAGATAATAACGAAGATGTATTGATGTTGGTAATGCCAGTGATGTTAAACACTTATGCATAATTAGAAACTCCAGTTTAATTTACAATAACAAGAGGGGTAGTTCTACATGAACTACCCCTCTTGTTTTATGTATAATTTATTTACTCTAGTCTACCTAGTGCTCTACCTTTTTTGTAAGCCTCTTCTTCTTTTTCTATTTGATCTTTGACAGCAGTCGTTTGATTTTTCTTAATCAGCTTTTTCATATTTGGCTGTCCAGCATTTACCCATGCTGTATACCAATAGCTGCCAACTGCTTTGATAGCTACTCTCATTCTACGCTCAACCATACCGTCTAATGCATCGTGATAAGCCTTAGAATATGCTTCTGAATACACTTGAACGTTCTTCTTACCCTTTTGCTCATAGCTGTATTTTTTCTCAGGGTCAAACTTTGCATTTAATTCTCTCTCAAAAACGAGTACAGAATCTAAAGCAGCAAAACTACCTTTCAAAAGATTGAATGATTCTTTCAAAGGGTTATCAATATATTCAGCTTTACCTACCCAATAATTATAATCGTCAGCAAATAATTCAGGTAATCTACTTTCCCAAAAACTATGTAATCCCTTCTGATTGGTAAATTGTCCGTCGTAATTTAATGTCGTATGTAAAGGAACACAAGCATCAGCTATGTAATGCCCAATCTCCGCTGAATAGAATAAAATAGCTGCTGACTCTTTTTCTTTAAAAGCTTGTGTTAGTTTTAAAAGCCTTTCTTGAATGCGCCAAGGTACAGTTCCATAAGCGTTTAAGGTATCTGCTGAGTATTTTGCTGCAGCATCTACCCAATTCATAGGTAAGCTATCAAAGGGGGTTTTACCGTATCTATCTGCATCTAAATAGTGGCGAGGAGCTTCTTCTTTGTCAGAATACCTCCTTTTATCAGGAGCTACTGCTTGCTCTGTGATGTACTCTATATTACTTTTATAAAATCCCATCATCTCCTTAGGAAGGGTAAAAACGGCTAGTCTGTTGATTCTTTTATGGGCAAAAAAGCCCCAAGAGTAAACAAAATAAACACTGATGGCTATGAAAAAACCGGTTAAAATTATATATTTGCGCATAATTAAGGGTAAATATAAGTTATTTTCTTCTTTTTGTAATTTAGCTTTGGAAATTAGAAAACAGCCCGTATATTTGCAGTCCTTTTGAAATTGAAAATATAAGCAATGGCAAATCATAAATCAGCAATTAAAAGAATTAGAGCGAACGCCGCTAAGAGATTGAGAAATAGATATCAAGCTAAAACTACTCGTAATGCTATTAAGATATTACGTAGTACTGATAGCAAATCTGAAGCATCTGAATTATTGAAGAAAGTTTCTTCAATGTTAGATCGTTTAGCTAAGAAAAACGTAATTCACAAAAATAAAGCGGCTAATAATAAGTCGAAATTGACAAAATTTGTGAATACTCTTAAGTA
>JBKCCA010000388.1:0-1662 GCA_046305595.1 bacterium | reverse complement strand
AGTCTTGAAAACTGTTGACTGTAACAGGTCCGGGGGTTCGAATCCCTCGCTATCCGCCAAAACAAAATGCCGTCTATAATGGAAGGCATTTTTTGTTTGATACTATCTTATTTTCATCTTATCTAATACATTTATCCATGGCTACTACATCAGAACTAAGTAAAAACTCTTTCATACGTTACAATAACGAATTATTAAAGGTTATTGATTACGATCATATTACCCCTGGCAAAGGAAATGCGATTTACTCTCTTAAATGTAGAAACGTTGAAACAGGTAAACAAAGTGAGGTTCGTTTTCGCTCAGGAGAAAAAGTAGATATCATACGTGTAGATGAGTTTGAAATGCAATACCTATATGCCGAAGGCGATTCACTTATATGTATGAATCAAGAAACTTTCGATCAAATACCAGTACCAAATACCATTTTTGGTGAAGCAATTCAATTTTTAAAAGAAGGTATGATATTAAAAATTCGTTTTGACGATAATGATAAACCATTAGCTGGTGATCTACCTAAACATGTTGAACTAGAAACTATTTATACTGAAATAGGTGTGAAAGGAAAACTATTAAAAGTTGCTCAAGTAGAAGGAAATATTAATGTACAAGTGCCTTTATTCGTTGAAGTTGGTGATGTACTTAAAATAAATACAGAAACTGGGGAATATGTAGAACGAATTATGAAATAGTAATTTTCATAAATACTATTGATAATTAAGCAGACCATTCAGCATACGAAGTTTTAGTCTCGTATAATTTCAGGTTTACTAATTTCACATTCTCAGGGAAATTGTTTTTTATAGCTTCTTTTATGAAATAAAGTATGTTTTCTGCAGTGGGTTCATAGTCCCAAATAAAGGTATTATTCGGAATATTTAGTTCTGGATGACTGCTTAGATAATCACGTGATAGCACCAATCTGTGGTCTAACAAGTCAATTACTGCTGTGTTTACAACGTGTTTGAGATCTTTGAAATCGATTATAATACCTAAACCTTCTATAGGCTTATCATTTGATTTGGAATCAGTAACTGTTACATGAAGCTCATATGAATGTCCGTGTAAATTTTGACAAGCACCCACATAGTTATGTATAGCATGAGCCATTTCGAAGCTGAAAATCTTTGTAATCGTTATCATCCTGCAAAATTCAATAAATAATTTCGATTAATGAAATCTTATAACTTAGTTTCTATAAGATGTACAATAATACCGTCTACTAATCCGACTTTAGGCACATAAATTATCTTTGCATTCGCATATTTCATTACTGTCATGTAGATTTCAGCAGCCGGAATAATAACATCTGCCCTATCTTGATTCAATTCTAGAACTTGAATTCTATCTTTTAATGAAAAACTATTTAGGTAGTTGTAAAGAGATTTTATTTTGGTGAATGTAAGCGGACTTGCATCTTTTTCGCCAGAAAGTCGATGTAGTTTGTTGATATTACCACCAGTACCAATAGCTAAAAGTGGTTTAATATTTTTTGTTTTTTGTTTTAAAAACTCTTTCATTCGATCCCACTCCGCTTCAGTATCTTTATTATCTAGCATTCGGATGGTACCAATATTGAAAGAATGTGAGGCTACAACTTTATTCTTCACGAAAAATGAAATTTCAGTACTACCACCACCAACATCTACATAAACATAGTTT
>JBKCCA010000387.1:0-1038 GCA_046305595.1 bacterium | reverse complement strand
CCATACTCTAGTGATTACTGGTAAGTTAGTAACAGTAGTAGCTGATGACCATTTAAAGTTAATATTACCCGTCTTCGTTTGAGGATCGAATAAAACTGTATCATACTTTGTATTCGTAACGTTAGCAGCCGTCGGATTATCAATAGCATAGCCTGGGAAAAACCCCGCAGCTGATAACGCTTGGCCATTACCATTACTACGTTTCACTATCGTTGGACAACTATTCACACTCAAACCTTGAGCATTAGCATTATCAGCAGTCGCGAATAAAATCGTAAAAAGAACGACAATCTTTAAAACATTTGAATAACATTTAATGTTAAAATGTTTTAAATAGTTATAAATAAATAACATAAATGAAATAATAGGGTTATGTAGTGTTTAGTTAATTATGTTGTGTGTTAATATTTGCCCGTAAAATTTTTCAATAAAAATTAATCTGATTATTTCATCTAATTAATTAAGCATCAATAATCTTACATCATTTTAGCAAAGGTACAATTACAATGCCCTTGCCAAAATTCCTAGTATAAGTATACAATAGATAATAACCTGACTATCAATAATATAATTTTGAGTCTTTTTAAAATTGTTACAATTAAGTATAAGAATTTGTCCCAAAAATGGAAAAATGTCTTATGGGTGGATATTTAAAGCAACCATTGGATAAATTTAGCGTACTTTGACCTCCAAAATTGCTCGTTATGTTGGGCGTTTTCAACTTCTAAAATTACAATATTTTCACATAAAGCTTTTTCTCGGATAATTTCATGGATATCATACATATCTGCAATATAAGTTCTTCCCTCTAACTCTCCGGCTATCATATAAATATCTCCCAATTTCTTTTTATGATTTCGAGTCATTAAACTGTATTCATCTTTAGCTACCCAAAATGATGGTGAGAACACACCTGCTTTTGAAAATTTATCTGGATATAAAAATAAAGCGTAGTATGAAATTAATCCGCCCATCGAACTACCTGCAATAAATGTATTCTCTTTGCCTTTTTTTACTCTATAGTTTGATTCAACATAC
>JBKCCA010000386.1:0-1969 GCA_046305595.1 bacterium | reverse complement strand
CCAACAGCATGAAGCTAAGTTAGCAAGGGTCTTTTTAAATTATTCAAGTTCTGTTGATTTATTAAGTATTAAAATTCTAGAACGCGAGTTGAGAAATTTTAATCTTTTGAAGAACGTCGGACATTACTCAGTTTTTGAATTGAATTACAAAAAAGATGCTTGGGTATTGAATGGAGAAATAGTTACAAATGAGAAAGACTATTTTGAAATATTTAAAGGGCAAACAGAAAATGTAAGTTATCTAAATCAATTTTTGTCGGCCAATACATTTATGTATAAAAATATTGTATTGAGTGAACCTGAATTATTTAGACAGAAGTTGAGTAATTATTACCATCAAAATAATAGTTTTTTACACGATGCTGAACTGAAGATATTTAAAAAGAAATATGGTATATCATTTAATCAATGGGCGAGCCAACAAATTGGTAATGAATACATAGTATCACAATTTAATAATTCTAATTTCAATGCTAAATCTGGTAATATAGCTATGTTTATCATTAAGAATAAAGAACTTAAAAACAACTTGTCATTACCACAATATTTTAAAGAGATTACAACTTATAAAGACATTACAATTCAATCATTTCCAGTAAAAAATATCATGTACTTATTGCTAGGTGATTTATCAATTAACAAGAAGTATAATTATAGTATCAATATTGAAGATGTAATGATTCTGGCAACAGAGGTAGGGGATCTAAAGAAATATATTGACGACTATGTAAATATGGATTTCTTATTAAAGAAAAATTCATATCAAACAATTCTTGAATCGTTAAATGAGAGTTTTAATTTTTACTATTATAATTCTATAGCAGGAACAGAAGAAACAATATCTCAGTTACTTAATAATACTGCGAAATTAGAATTACAAAAAGAATATTCAATAAAAAAATATAACGGTTTTACGTACAGCATTAGTAATGTTGAAGAAGTACTAATTAATAATATTTACATCCCCATAAATTCACAAGAACAAAGTGAGAATTTGGAAGAGGTTTGGAGTGTTAGTTTATCAACAAGCACTACTAATCAAGCAAATTGGTTGAACTTAGGTAGCGAACAGAAAAACTATTTATTTGTGCAAGATGATGAACTGAAATTGTATAAGATTGCTGAAAACTCAAATGTAGAGTGGAAAATCGGACTAAATGAAGAAGTAATAAGTGCTTATTATAAGGTTGATTATTATAATAATGGTGAATATCAAATACTCTTCAATTCATCAAATTATATATACCTAATGAAGGAGGATGGTACATTTATGCCAAATTACCCTAAGAAGTTACCTTATTCAACTTCTATAAGTTTGAGCCTTTTTGACTACGAAAATAATAAGAACTATAGAATATTCGTCTCTACTCAGAATGCTTCGATTTACGGCTATGACATAAGCGGTAGAGCACTAGAAGGCTGGAATCCGAAACGTATCATTGAGTCATACGAACCAATTGTGCATAAAAGAGTTCAAGGGAAAGATGTTTTATTTGTAAGAGGCTTAAGAGAGTTTTACTTATTAGATAGAAAAGGGAATGTAATGAACTTGTACAAAGATTCAAGTCATATTTCATACAATAATCCTTTTTACTTCAAAGAAGATAAGAATTTTGCAATGAATAGGTTTGTAAGTACAGACCAGAATGGTAAAATCAAAAGTATTTTATTAGATGGAAGGAAATTATACAAATCTGTAGGCACTTGGAGTTCGGAGCATCATTTTTTATATGCTGATGTCACGGCAGATACATCGAATGAATATGTGTTTATAGATAACAGTCAGCTCTTTATGTATTCAGATGATACTACATTAGGTTATAACTTTCAATTCAATTCAAAAATATCAGAAGCACCATTTGTAATTCAGTTAGCACAAAAGAAATTACTGGCTGTGCATTCATCAGATGAGGGTTTATTATATATTTTTGATCGAAATGCTGAGATTATCAAAGGCTTCCCTATAAGT
>JBKCCA010000385.1:0-1032 GCA_046305595.1 bacterium | reverse complement strand
AGATAAGACCACGCTCACTAAGAACCACATTAAATGTGACCAATCAATATTTAAAAATGAACCCTCATGAATAATAGAAATACCAATGTAACCCACTACATAAGTAGCATAAATTAATAATGCAGATATTAAAAATTGAGAACGCTTCAATAGACTTTTTATACTATTGATGGCTACCATACCAGCAGTAATTTGAAGGAAGATAAACTCATAACCATTGGGTACGAAGAAACCAGCAACTATTACTACAAGCAAGTGAATATACAAAGCTAGTCGAGTATCAAATATGACACGTATAATAATGGGAACAATACAATAAGGAATAAAATACAAGCTTGGTAATTGCATTTTAAGTGACCATGATAGTACTACCAACATAGTCGTAACAATTAATAAGATGATTAACATTTTTCTAATGTCAGCGTAAATGTCTTTTCTAAACATTGACAAAAACACCATTAAAAGCGTTAATATAAGTCCGACTAAAACCCCCTGCCCCAAACTCACTATATACTTATTACCTAGTATTCCTAAGCGTTTATCATATTCATTTTTTAGTGATTCAAGAATGGTGAATTTATATTCATCAACTAATATTCCTCGGTCAATAATCACTTCACCAGAGCTTATCATCCCCCGAAATTTTGAAAGATTCTTTAAGCCCTCATTTAAAATTTTTTGATTAATAGTTTCGCTATAAATTATGTTTTCAGAAATGACTTGTTGAAGAACAGTCATTAATAAAGTAGTATCGAGTAATGATTTTTTACTTAATTCAGAACGTACAAATATTTCAGCTTCTTTGAATGAATATAGTTTATCTATTGTATATGGTTTCGCTATATTATTATCAACAATGTAGATTAAGTCTTTTTGATCCTCATCTGATTCTGATTTAGAATTTATAATTCCGACTTTATATAAATTTCTTATTATGATTTCTAGACTTTTAAAATTCTTATTAAAGTCGCTTAGGTTATTATTACCGTATTTTTAAGACCATATATTATTTAATTAAGTTCTAAGTGTATT
>JBKCCA010000384.1:0-5535 GCA_046305595.1 bacterium | reverse complement strand
TGGGATTATTCAATTTTTTCACGCAAGAGATTGCGATAGATTTAGGAACTGCAAATACCTTAATTATATATAATGACAAGGTTGTTGTTGACGAACCTTCAATTGTTGCAATAGACCGCAAAACCAGCAAAGTAATTGCTGTTGGTAAGCATGCTATGCAGATGGATGGTAAAGCTCACGATGGTATCAAAACTATTAGACCATTAAAAGATGGTGTAATTGCAGACTTCGATGCTGCTGAGCACATGATCAGAGGTATGATCAAAATGATGAATCCGGGTAGAGGTTGGTTCTTACCATCTTTACGTATGGTAATTTGCATACCATCAGGCATTACTGAAGTAGAAAAAAGAGCGGTTCGTGACTCAGCAGAAATTGCTGGTGCGAAAGAAGTATATATGATTCATGAGCCTATGGCTGCAGCAATTGGTATTGGTATCGATGTTGAAGAACCAATGGGTAATATGATCATTGATATCGGTGGTGGTACAACTGAGATTGCAGTTATTGCATTATCAGGTATCGTTTGCGACCAATCAATTCGTGTTGCGGGTGATAACTTCGATAGTGATATCGCTCAATACATGAGACGTGAACATAACATCTTAATTGGTGATAGAACTGCTGAAAAAATTAAAATTGAAGTAGGTGCTGCATTAGCAGAATTAGATGAACCACCTGCTGACTTCGCAGTTCAAGGTCGTGACCTTATGACTGGTGTGCCTAAACAAATAAAAGTTTCTTACTCAGAGATTGCTCATTGTTTAGATAAATCTATCTCTAAAATTGAAGAAGCGATTTTAAAAGCATTAGAGATTACTCCTCCTGAATTATCAGCTGATATTTACCAAACTGGTATTTACTTAACTGGTGGTGGTGCATTGTTACGCGGACTAGATAAAAGAATTTCTGCTAAAACAAAATTACCTGTACATATCGCTGATGATCCTTTAAGAGCTGTAGTAAGAGGTACTGGTATAGCCTTGAAAAATATCGGAAACTTTAAATTCTTAATGACTTAAGAAATAAAAAGTAAATGCGAAACCTCTGGATATTCTTTTTACGCTATTATGCGATTTTCTTATTTTTATTTTTAGAGGTCATTGCCTTTACTTTAATTATTAACAATAATTCATATCAAGGTGCTAGCTATTTCAATTCAGCAAACATTGTTGCTGCTAATATATATAGCTCATTATCCGATGTTGAATCATACGTTCATCTAAAATCTGTGAACGACAGTTTAGCGATTGAAAATGCTCGACTTAAAAATCAATTAAAATCTGAAAGATATTCAAACAAAGTAATAAAAGGAATTGTAACAGATTCAGCTAGCATCCAACGTTATAAATACTTACAAGCTAAAGTAGTAAACAACACTACCATGAAGCGTAATAATTATATCACCCTAGATAAAGGTTATATACATGGAGTACGTAAAAACATGGGTGTTATTTGTGGTGATGGAATCGTAGGTATTGTAAAAGATGTTTCAGAACATTTCAGCACAGTAATTTCATTCTTACATAAAGACTCTAAACTTTCTGCTCAATTAAATAGTACGAAAGACTTCGGATCATTAGTATGGGAAGGCGTAAATCCGCGTGAAGGATTGTTGAAAGATATTCCTACTCACGTGAAAATTACTACGGGTGACTCTGTAACTACTACAGGCTTCTCAAGTATTTTCCCTGAAGGTGTCATGATCGGAAAAGTTAAAAATGCAGAACAAAAAAGTGGAGATAATTTTCATAATGTAGAAGTAAGTTTATCTACAAATTTCTCGGCTCTTCGATATGTATATGTAGTGACAGACATACTCTCTACTGAAAAAATTAGACTAGAAGCAAAGGAGGAAGAGAAAAATGATTAAGCTAGTTTTAAGTAACGTATTCAGGTTTTTATTTTTATTACTTCTACAAATTGTTGTATTCAATAATATCGGAATCTTAAATATGGTAAACCCATATGTATATGTCTTGTTCATTATACTGTTGCCATTAGATACTCCATTATATCTCTTGTTGAGCTTGTCATTTTTGATGGGACTTTCAGTAGATACTTTTTCAAATACGGGTGGCATACATGCTGCAGCTTGTACATTGATTGCATTTATGAGACCATTAGTATTATTAATTATAACACCTCGTGAAGGCTATGAACATCAATCAGTACCCAACTTAAGAAACATGGGTATACAATGGTTCTTAGCTTATTCTATAATATTGGTATTGATTCATCATTTAGTACTATTTCAAATTGAGGTATTCAGATTCAATGAATTTCTTATAACCTTAACACGCTCTATATTAAGTTCAATTTTTACATTACTTTTGATTCTACTTTCACAATATTTAACCGGAAGTACTAAAAAGAGAGTATGAACATTTTCCCTGAACGTAAATTCATCATTCAAGGACTCATAATATTTGTTGCAGTAATTCTACTAGCAAGATTATTTTATATTCAAGTAATTGACGATAGCTATTTTCTATCAGCAAATAATAATGTTCTTCGTAAAATCAATATCTACCCAGCACGTGGAATAATTTATGATCGTAACGGTAAAATTCTAGTACAGAATGAGCCTGTTTATGATTTAATGGTTATACCTCGTCAAACAAGAGCTATCGATACTTTAGAGTTTTGTAAACTTATTGGTATTACCAAAGAAGAGTTCATAGCTAAAATGACAAAAGCTAAACGATACTCCCCTTTCAAAGCTTCAATTTTTGAAAAACAATTATCTGCAAGATTATACGCTGGTTTCCAAGAACGTTTGTTCGAATACCCAGGCTTCTATGTACAAAATAGAACGGTAAGAAAATATCCTGATTCTACTGCTGCCCATGTACTAGGTTACATTGGTGAAGTAGATGATAATATGATCGCTAAAACCAATAACTATTATCAGCTGGGTGATTACATTGGTATAAGTGGTATTGAGAAATCGTATGAAGATATCTTACGCGGACAACGAGGGACCAAAGTAATTATGGTAGATGTTCTCAATCGTGAACAAGGCTCATATGAAAATGGTGCCTATGATACTGTTGCTATTGCCGGTGAAAAATTAATTTCATCACTCGACTATAGAATTCAAAAACTAGGCGAACAATTGATGCAAAATAAAAAAGGTAGCATCGTTGCCATCGAACCTAGTACCGGCGAAATACTTTGTTTTATTAGCAGTCCGGGTTATGACCCCAACCTCCTCGTTGGACGTGAGCGCGGAAATAACTATATCAAACTTTTACGCGACGAAACAAAACCATTATTCGTTCGTCCTTTAATGGCACAATATCCTCCGGGTTCTATCTTCAAAGCAGTAGAAGCTTTAATTGCTCAACAAGAAAATTTAATTTTCCCTGAAACTCGTTTCCCTTGTGGTGGTGGTTATTCTATTGGTAGTAGAATTGTAAAATGTATGCACGTTCACTCGCCCTTAGATTTGAGAGAATCAATAGCTCAATCGTGTAATGCTTATTACTGCTGGACATTCAAAAAATTAATTGACCAAGGTAATTATGGTACAGTAGAGAAAAACTTTTTAAAGTGGAGAGAATATGTAAACAATTTCGGTATCGGTAAGAAAACCGGAATTGATTTGCCAAATGAATTGAGCGGGTTACTACCTACTGTAAAATTTTATGATAAATATTATGGCTCTGGAAGGTGGAAATCTTCAACCATTATCTCGCTTTCAATAGGTCAAGGTGAATTAGGTGTTACTCCTTTACAAATGGCAAATATTATGGCCATCATCGCTAATAAAGGATGGTACTACAATCCGCATTTAATTAAAGGCATTGGTGATAAAGCCTATGTGAAGAAAGAATTTACTACGAAAAATTTTGTAGGCATTGACACTTCTTATTTTGAAGTAGTAATTGATGGTATGCAACAAGTTGTTGATCGTGGTACTGCATATTATGCAAAAATAAATGACATTGCGATGTGTGGTAAAACTGGTACTGCTCAAAATCCGCATGGTAAAGACCACTCGGTATTTGTTGCTTTTGCACCAAGAGATAATCCGAAAATTGCAATAGCTGTAGTTGTTGAAAATGCAGGCTTTGGCTCTATATGGGCAGCACCGATGGCAAGTATACTTATTGAAAAATATTTAAAAGATACTGTAAGTAGACCAGCATATTATATCGATCGATTATTAAATGCTGATCTAATACATGCACCAAAAGTATTGGTAGAAAAGGAGGATGAATCAGGTGAGTGAGTTAAGAAAAAACCAATTCTGGAGTAATATAGATATCATTACGATTGTATTGTATGCGGTATTAGTTTTTATTGGCTGGATAAGTATTTATTCAGCTGTATATGATGAAAACCACCAATCGATTGTTGATATAGAAAAAAACTATGGCAAGCAATTAATATGGATCGTCACTGCATTCTTTATTGCCTTCATGATTTTATTAATTGAATCAAAATTCTACTCAGTATTCTCTTGGGGTATTTATGGAATGACGATGATACTTCTTGTCTCCGTTTTATTCTTTGGTAAATACGTTAATGGCTCAAGATCATGGTTTGAAATTGGTAGCTTCAGATTACAACCTGCAGAGTTTGCAAAATTTGCAACCGCATTAGTACTTGCAAAATATATAAGTAGTGGTAATAAAAAACTTGAAAAAACAACTGAAATTTTTAGCAGTCTAGGTATTCTCATTTTACCCTTAGCATTGATATTACTACAAGGTGACGTGGGTTCTGCCGTTACTTATGTAGCATTTGTTTTTGTGTTGTACAGAGAAGGATTAACAGGTTATGTTTTATTCATAGGCTTCTTATTAGGCTTTATTTTCATACTAGCTTTATTAGTACCTCAACTATATTTAATAATTGGTATTTCTACAGTAGGAGCTTTCTTAATGTATTATTTCCATAAGAAAAAGAATGCCATCTTTATCATACTTGCTGGTGTAATACTTTCGGTGGTAATGGTCATCGGATTTGATTATGTGTTTAATAATGTATTCGAACAACATCATCGTGATCGTATAAACAACCTAGTTGGTAAAGACATAGATTTAAAAGGAGCTGGATATAATGTTAACCAATCAAAAATTGCTATCGGGTCAGGCGGTGTTTGGGGTAAAGGATTTTTGAATGGCACACAAACTAAATACGATTTCGTACCAGAACAAAGTACCGATTTTATTTTCTGTACGGTTGGTGAAGAATGGGGCTTTGTTGGAAGCATCGTTTTAATCGCGCTCTTCGTCGCCTTACTACTTCGAATTATCTTCATCGCCGAACGACAACGATCTTCTTTCAGCAGAATCTACGGTTATGGAGTTGCAAGTATTTTATTCATGCACTTGACGGTGAATATTGGTATGACGATCGGACTCGTACCGGTTATTGGAATACCTCTGCCTTTTGTGAGTTACGGAGGCTCTTCGCTTTGGAGCTTTACGATACTTTTGTTTATATTGATAAAGCTAGATAGCAATCGACAGAATATAATACGATAAACTTTATTAGTAAGTTAGTAGGCTAGTAGGCTGGTAA
>JBKCCA010000383.1:0-6225 GCA_046305595.1 bacterium | reverse complement strand
TATTTGTGCTTCATAACCGATGGGTAGTTCCACGAATAATCCGGTTGGAATTAATACTCTTTCCATCGGATTTAATTGTATAGGCTCTTCTATATTCGCTCGTAAATCAAGTCCGGCTGATGCAATCGTCTCATACCTTGGCAAGGCATGCTTCGATTGATTAATTACAGGTATGTTCATGCACTAAAATTAGATAAATATTCGATTTATTAAATATTAATATATTTGCAGAAATTAAATACGAAGCTGAGAAGATATGAGAATAATCGTTCCGATGGCGGGTATGGGCAAGAGAATGCGCCCCCATACTTTAACTACTCCTAAGCCATTAATACCAGTTGCTGGTAAATCAATTGTACAAAGATTAGTAGAAGATATTACAAAAGTTTGCGGACAGAAAGTAGAAGAGATAGCATATATTATTGGTCGTTTTGGCAAAGAAGCTGAAGATAATTTAGTACAAATTGCAGAAAATCTTGGTGCAAAAGGTAGCATCTATTATCAAGATGAAGCATTAGGAACAGCTCATGCCATCTACTGTGCTAAAGATAGTTTAAGTGGTCCGGTCGTAGTTGCTTTCGCCGATACTTTATTCAGAGCTGACTTTACATTAGATGCTGATAAAGACGGAATTATTTGGGTACAACAAATACCTGATCCACGTCAGTTTGGAGTCATTAAAGTAAATGACGAGAATATTATCACTGACTTTGTTGAGAAACCACAAGAATTTGTCTCTGACCTAGCTATTATAGGTATTTATTATTTTAAGGATGGTGACAACTTGAGAAACGAAATCAAGTATCTTTTAGATAATAACATTACAGAAAAAGGTGAATATCAATTGACAAATGCTTTAGAAAATATGAAGCAAAAAGGTGTGCGTTTTTCACCTGGTCAAGTAATAGAGTGGTTAGATTGTGGTAACAAAGACGCTACAGTTTATACTAATCAACGCGTATTAGAAAATGTGAAAGACTCAGAGAATTTAGTAGCTGCAAGTGCTAAAATCATTAATTCTGAGATCATTGAGCCTTGCTATATTGGTGAAAATGTACATATCGAGAATTCGAAGATAGGTCCGCATGTTTCACTCGGCAACAATACAAAAGTATCTGATTCCGTTATTACAAATAGTATATTACAAACAAATGTAAAAGTTGAAAGTTCTTCAATAGATAATTCAATGATTGGACATTTTGCAGAACTAACAAAAAGTAATGGATCATATAGCATCAGTGACTACTCTACAATTAAAGGTTAATAATATTAACAATATATATTCAAAAAGGAGTACAAGCCTAATAAGCTTGTCACTCCTTTTTCTCGTTTTATTAACAACAAATGTTAATGCTCAAGACGATGAAAAAGAAAAAAAGAAGACTAAAAAATCTGATAAAAAAATTGAGTTAAGTGATGATCAGAAAGAAAGAATAAATACTTTATTCTTCACAGCTTTAAGCCAAAAAAATCAGGGTAATGAAGATGCGGCAATTTCAAATCTTAGAAAGATTTTAGACATAGACCCTAGTCATGCTGCGAGTTATTATGAAATGGGAATAGCATTTAGTCATAAGAACTTATGGTCACAAGCAGACATCGCGTTTGATAAAGCGGTTGCACTTGAACCTAATAATGAATGGTATCTTTTGCAAAAAGCGAAGACAAAAGAAAAGCTAACAAAATTTGAAGATGCTGAGATTATTTATGAAAAATTAGCAAAAGCATACCCGGCGAAAGTCAACTATTTATTTGATGCGGCTTCAATGAAACTCTATCGAAATGAATTTAAAGATGCTATAAAAGTTTATGATCAGATAGAGAAGAAGATCGGACTCAATGAAGACATAGTAATTCAGAAAGAAAAAATTTGGTTGAAATTAGGTAATGTAGAGAAAGCTGCTGAAGAAGTACAAAAATTAGTTAACTCGCAACCTAATGAGCCTAGGTATAGAATGTTGTTAGTCGAATTATACATGGCTAATAACTTACAAGATGATGCTTATAAAGCACTAAATGATTTAATTGCTATTGATGAACAAAATGGTTTTGCACAATTGGCATTAGCAGATTATTATCGTCAGAAAGATGATTTAACAAAGTCGTACGAAATATTAAAAACCGCTTTTGCAAATAGCACGATTAATATTGATCAAAAGGTAAGAATATTAGCACCATACTTCGGATTGTTGAATGATTCAGTTCAAATGAATCATGCTTTAGAGCTATCAAAGATTGCTACTACCACACATCCTGAAGAGGCAAAAGCATTTGCAATTTATGGTGACTTCTTATATCAAATGCAAAAGTTGAAAGAAGCTAAAGAAGCTTATGTTAAAACCATTGCACTCGATAAAAAAGTATTTGCAGTATGGCAGAATCTAATGTTTATAGAAGCAGAGCAAAATGATTATGCAGCTTTATTGAAATCTACAAATGAGGCCTTAGAATTATATCCGACTAATCAGTTGGTACATTATATGAATGCTGTTGCTAAAGCTCAAACTAAAGATTTTGAAGGCGCAGTAGTTTCATATCAAATGGCACTTAATCTATTGGTAAATAATAAAGAGCTAGAATCACAAATTTATGCTGGCTTAGGAGATGCTTATCATTCACTTAAGAATCATGCGAAATCAGATGCATCTTATGAACAGGCTTTAAAATTAAAGCCAGAAGATGCTTATGTATTGAACAATTATGCATATTACTTATCACTAAGAAATGAAAATTTAGAGAAAGCTTTAGAGATGTCTAAAAAGTCGAATGATTTGCAAAAAAATAATCCTTCGTTTTTAGATACTTATGCTTGGATATTCTATAAATTAGGTAGATATGAAGATGCATATATCTGGATGTTAGAAGCAAAAAAATACAGTGTGATAATGACATCAACTATAGCAGATCACTTAGGTGATATCTTATATAAATTAGGAAAGAAAGAAGAAGCAGTAGCAGAATGGGAGAAAGCAAAATCATTAGGTGAAAATTCAGAACTACTGAACAAAAAAATTAAAGAGAAGAAATTATATGAAGAATAAATACATTGTATTTGTTTTATTGAGTATTAGTTTATTAGTGTCTGCTTGTAAGTCTCGAAAGTTCATGTCAGAAACAAATAACAATAAGATGGTTGTTTCTGAAGAAGAATTATTAAAGCAATCTATACTTTTAAAAATACCTGCATCTAATTTTGATTTTAATTTTCTACAAGCAAAAGCAAAAGTACAAGCGAATGTAAAAAACAAAGATTATTCATTGAATTTTAATGTTCGTATGCAGAAAGATCAAAAAATATGGATCTCAGTGAATGCGATTGGAAGTATAGAAGTAGCTAGAATATTAATATCAAAAGCCAGTGTACGTATTATCGACAGAATCAATAATCAATACTTGGTAAAAGATTTTAACTTTTTATCAGGTATGCTGAATACGAATGTTGATTTTGACATGATTCAAAATTTAATGCTAGGTAATGCACCTTTATTTCCCAATTCTGAATCATTAGTTCTAAAGCAAGATGAACAAAATTATCAGCTAAGTTCTAAACTGGCAGAAGTACTTACTAATTATTCATTTAGAAAAGAAGATGCTAAGTTGAGTGCATTTAGTTTAGAAGAAGACACTGAATTGAAACGTAATATCCGTGTAAATTATTCAGATTATCGTTTAGTTGAAAACAACAATTTCCCATTCTTGATAAATTCTATTGCGAGTTCTCAAAAAGAATCATTAAAATTGAATGTTCAATATACGAAAGTAGAAAAGTTAAATAGTTTAGAGTTCCCATTCAATGTTCCGAAAAGATTTGAGTAAAAAAAGTTTATTTCTTGCGATAATTTTCAGCATGCTTTTAGGCATATCGAACCTTTATGCTCAATCTCAAACAAAAGAAGACCTTCAAAAAAAGAAGCAACAATTAGCGAATGAAATTGCTCAAACTTCTATAATTTTAAAGGAAACTCAAAAGAATAAGAAAGCTACACTTGCACAACTTGATGCATTACGTAAGCAAATATTAATGCGTGAAAGGCTTATAAATACAATTAGTTCAGAGATAAAAAATTTAGAGGGACAAATTGGAAATACTAATTCAGAGATTGATCAATTACAAGCTGAGTTAGAACAATTGAAGAAAGAATACGCAGCGATGATTCGCTTTGCATTTAGAAATCAGAGTTCATACAATAAGCTGATGTTTGTCTTTGCTGCACAGAATTTCAATCAAGCATATAAGCGATTAAAGTATCTTCAACAATTTTCAGAATACCGCCAACGTCAAGCGAAATACATTGAAGAGGCGCAAAAAAAGTTAGAGCTTAAAAGAGAAGAGCTAGAAGTAAATAAGAAAGCGAAAAACGGATTGTTAATTGAAGAGCAAGAAGAGAAAGTAACGCTGGGTAAAGAAAAGTCGCAACAAGAGAAAATGGCGAAGCAGCTTTCTGCTAAAGAGTCGACACTTCGTAAGCAGTTACAAGCTAAGCAAGCACAACAGAGAAAATTAGATAATCAAATTCAGGCCATCATTAAGAAAGAAATAGAAGCTGCACGTAAAAAGGCAGAGGCAGAAGCAAGAGCTAAAGGACAAACAGTAAGTGGTGATAAAAATTCATCATCTAACTTAACCTTAACTCCAGAAGCTAAAGCCTTATCTAATCAGTTTAATGCCAACAGAGGGAAGTTGCCATGGCCGGTTGAGAAGGGAACTATTATTGAGTATTTCGGAACGCATGAACATCCGCAGCTAAAAGGAGTCATGATTCAAAATAACGGTATTGACATCAAAACTAGCTCAGGCGCAAGTGCTAGAGCAATATTCAACGGCACAGTATCGGGGGTTATTCAGATACCAGGCGGATTAAACGCAGTATTGGTAAGACATGGTGAATACACCACTGTTTATTCTAATTTGAAGTCGGTAAATGTGAAAATGGGACAAAGCGTGAGCACTAAGCAAAGTATTGGCACAGTGGCTACTGAAGAAGATATTGCCTCTATGGAACTTCAAATTTGGAAGGGTATTAATAAATTGAACCCTACTGAGTGGTTAGCCCGTTAAAATCAACATATTTTTACTACCTTTGTAGCCTAATATTAGAAAGAAAGACATGTTAAGTTCCAACTTATTATTATTGAATTTAGGCGGTCAGGAAGTTATTCTGATTGTTGTTTTAGCTTTATTATTATTCGGTGGTAAAAAAATTCCTGAATTGATGAGAGGCGTAGGCAAAGGTATCAGAGAATTCAAAGACGCTTCTAATGGTGTAAAAAGAGACATCGAAGAAAGCATGGAAGCTAAAGATTCAGAAAAATTAAATTCAGGTAAATAATCTACGTTTTTAATAGCGATTGAAATTGAAAAAATATCTTTCCCTAGCAGAGGTACGTGCTGACATCAACGCTGGTAATATTACATTACCCCAATTAACTCAATATTATTTAGACAGAATTGAAGAGCATAAAAGTTTAAATGCCTTCATAGAAGTTTTTGCTGATGAAGCAAAAGCTCGTGCTATTGAAGTTGAGCAAAAGATGAAAGCTGGTAAGGCTGGGAAATTGGCAGGCATTGTCATCAGTATCAAAGACATTATTTGTTATAAAAATCATAAAGTCTCTGCTTCGTCAAAAATTTTAGAAGGTTTCGAATCTATTTTCTCATCAACTGTTGTTGAACGAATCTTAGCCGAAGATGCTATTATCATTGGACGTGTGAATTGCGATGAGTTTGCAATGGGCGCATCAAATGAAACATCTTATTACGGCAACGTTCATCATTTTGATAATCCAAATTTAGTGCCCGGTGGTTCTTCTGGTGGCTCTGCTGTCTCAGTGCAAGCTGATTTATGCTTAGCTTCTTTAGGTACTGATACCGGTGGTTCAGTAAGACAACCTGCAAGTTTTTGCGGGGTGGTCGGACTTAAACCAACATATGGTAGAGTGTCGCGTTGGGGTATTATTGCCTACGCTTCATCATTCGATCAGGTTGGTCCGATTACGCATTCAGTTCAAGATGCTGCCTTGCTTTTAGAAGTCATCGCTGGTAAAGATGAACACGATTCTACTGCTTCATCTAAACCTGTTGAAGAATATTCGAAAGATTTATCTCTTACTAATAAACCTAAAATTGCTTATTTGGCTGAGGCTATTAATTCGGATGGTATCGACCCCGAAGTTCGTCAAATGATGATCGAAAAAATCGACGCATTAAGAGCTCAAGGTTTTACA
>JBKCCA010000382.1:0-4803 GCA_046305595.1 bacterium | reverse complement strand
AGTACTTAAATAAAAAAGAAAAAGCTGGAGTGTCGAATTCCAGCTTTTTGCTTATAAAATTGACTGAATTGTTCACCTAATGAATTCAGTTAGAAATTGTTCGAAGGCTAATATATAAAAAACATTTATAAAAAAAAGCGTAGAATAAATTCTACGCTTTGCACAATCATATAAGTATTTTTAGAATTCTCTGTTAACATCAAATGCTTCAAGATAATCAGCCACACGACGTACAAACTGTCCGCCTAATGAACCATCTACCACCCTATGATCATACGAGTGAGATAAGAACATTTTATGTCTGATAGCAATCATATCACCATCGGCAGTTTCAACAACTGATGGCATTTTACGAATAGCACCTACAGCCATAATAGCTACTTGAGGTTGATTGATAATTGGAGTACCCATTACATTACCGAAAGAACCTACGTTAGTTAATGTATAAGTACCACCAGAAATTTCATCAGGAGTTAATTTATTTGCACGGGCACGAGCTGCTAAATCATTTACAGCTTTCGTTAGGCCTACTAAATTCATTTGATCTGCATTCTTAATTACAGGTACTATTAAATTACCTGAAGGTAAAGCTGCAGCCATACCAATATTAATATTTTTACGCTTGATAATTTGAGTTCCATTCAATGAAATATTGATCATCGGGAAATCTTTAATCGCACGAACTAAAGCTTCTATGAATATTGGAGTGAATGTAATTTTTTCGCCTTCGCGTTTTTCGAATTCTTTCTTCACTTTATCTCTCCATCTCACAATATTTGTAACATCAGCTTCAACAAACGAAGTTACGTGTGGTGAAACATGTTTACTCATCACCATATGATCAGCAATAAGCTTTCTCATACGATCCATCTCAATAATTTCATCACCTGCATTAACTGATACTGACGGTGCAGTGATTTTTACTTCGGATGGTGCAGAAACATTAGCTGCTGCTGCGCTAGCTTTAGGGGCAGAAACATTTGTACCCGACTTTCTTGTTTCTACGTATGCTAAAATATCATTCTTTGTTACTCTACCTTCTGAACCAGTACCTGTAATAGAATCTAATTCAGCTTGATTGATACCTTCACTAGAAGCAATACTTTTTACTAATGGAGAATAAAAACGATCTGAACTTGATTGAACTGATGTAGTAACAGTTTCTGTTTTTTGACTTAGCTCTTGTATGCCTGGAGCTGATGCTGCAGGTGTAGTAGGTGCTGAACTTTCTTCAGGTTTAGATGTTGCAACAGCTCCTCCTTCTGTTTCAATAATAGCAATCACTGCTCCAACTTTCACAACATCACCTTCGTTGAATAAAGTTTTTACCAATGTACCAGAAACAGGCGATGGAACTTCAGAGTCTACTTTATCAGTAGCAATCTCTAATACTGATTCATCATTATCGATTGAATCACCAACATTTTTTACCCATTTAATAATTGTTGCTTCTGCAACACTTTCGCCCATTTTAGGTAGGACAAGTTCGTACTGAGCCATATAATCTGTTTGTAATAAAGCGCAAAAATAAGCTATTTTGTCAATTACTCAATTTAATTCTTCTCTTAATAGTCTAAATAACATCCAAAGTGCCTGAATAGCTGTGCGTTCTATATTCTGTAATCGTTGATTACCAAATAGAAATTTTCTGCTATATACTTTATTGTTACTAGCCACCGCAATCCATACCGTACCTACTGGTTTGTCATCTGTGCCCCCACCAGGTCCGGCTATACCAGAACAAGCTATCGCATAATCAGTTTTAAAATGCTCTAAAGCACCTAAAACCATCTCCTCTACTGTTTCTTTACTTACAGCACCAAATGTGTTTAGCGTTTCTTCTTTAACCCCTAATGTGTATTTCTTCAAATCATAAGAATAAGATATAACACCTCCTTCATAAGCAACTGATGATCCTGCTACACTTGTTAATAAATGTCCGATATACCCACCCGTACAACTCTCAGCAGTCGATAAATTTTTATTTGAAACAATTAGTTTTCTTAAAACTGACTCTTCTAATGAAATATCTTCTTCAGCTACAACATTTTCTTTTATCTCATTAATAATGGCTGCTTTATATTTTAATAATTCAACCTGCTCAGCTTCATTCTTGAAGTAACCAGTTAACCTTAAACGTACAGTACCTAATTTAGGGAGATATGCTAACTTAATATTGGATGGTAATTCGTTTTCAATTTTTTCAATTTGTTCAGCTAAAAATGATTCCCCAATACCAGCTGTATTTATACTTTCATGTTTAATAATAATTCCTTCATTCATCTCTGCAAGCATTGGTATTATATACTCTTGCATGATGTATTTCATTTCAAATGGCACACCTGGCATTGAAAAATAGTGCTTATTGTTTTCGTTAAAATACATTGCAGGTGCAGTACCTTGCTTATTTATAAGAACTTTACATTTTGAAGGTACAAGAGCTTGTTTAACGTTTATTTCTAAAACCGGACGATTGTATTTTTTAAATATAGATTTAACATTTTCTAAAGCTTCTTCATTCATAACCATTTCTGAATTGAAATAATTGGCAAGAGTAACTTTAGTTATATCATCTTTCGTCGGACCTAGTCCGCCAGTTATTAAAATAAAATCAGCTCTTTGTTCAGCTTCTTTTAAAGCTTTAACAATATGATCTTTATCGTCAGATACAGAAGTTATCTGTTTTACCTTAACACCAATCTCATTTAGTCGTTGTCCCATCCATGCTGAATTGGTATCAACCACCTGCCCTATTAATAATTCATCACCGATGGTTATAATTTCTGCTATCATATCTACGTTAAAGAAATTTTAAAGATAATTGTTTAATTTTCGCGAAATATAAGAAATATGAAAAAGTTAAGTACACTTCTTGCAATTATTATTTTAATAAGTTTCAATAGTTGTAAATCTCAAATTGATTTCAATAAAATTAAGAAGGAGGGTACAAAAATTTTAAATCAAGGTGGTAGTGCTGCTTTAACAAATGACGAGATCATTAAAGGCTTAAAGGAGGCTTTAACAATTGGTAGTAAAAATGCATCAGGACTTGTATCAAAGGTTGATGGTTATTACAAAAACCCACAACTATACATTCCATTTCCACCAGAAGCAAAGAAAGTACAAGAGACTTTAGTTAAATACGGACAAAATAAATTAGTGAACGATTTTGTAATGACATTAAATCGTGCTGCTGAAGATGCTGCAAAAGAAGCTGCACCTATATTTATTGCAGCAGTAAAAAATATGACTATTAAAGCCGGAGTAAATATTTTAAACGGCAATAATGATGCAGCAACGATGTATTTAAAAAATAATACTCAAGCAGAGCTATTAAAGAAATTCAAACCAGTTATTGAGAATTCATTAAATAAGGTGAATGCTACAAAATACTGGACAGATGTGATAGGCACTTATAATAAAATACCTACAGTGCAAAAAATGAATCCAGATTTAGCCACATATGCTACTCAAAAAGCGATCGACGGGTTGTTTATAGTGGTAGCACAAGAGGAATTAAAAATCAGAAAAGACCCTGCTGCTCGAGTTACAGATATTTTGAAAAAAGTTTTCGGAAAATAATTATTCTCTTTCGTAGAATTCTCTTCTACGACTGAGTTTAAGATCTTGTAGAATTGAAGCACGAACTTTTAAGTCAACTGAATATCTTTGATAAGTACCAAAAGGTATCCAGTTAATAGATAAGTCCCAACAATGTAAATCTCTATAGATATTTAATGACGTTGGAGTAATTTCTTTAGTAGTAAAGTCATAACCAGACAAGAATCCGATTTTCCATTTAGGAGTTACACTTATATCACCACTAACATTTAAAGCTTGAGTGGTATTTGCAGTCATTAAAGGTTTGTTATAACTTAAGTTATAATTGATTGCTAAATTCCAAGGTATACTCCAATCTACATAATACTGAGGAAATCTATTAATCATTTCAACTTCAGCATAGTTATATCTGTTTCTTAACGCAGCATTATTGGCAGGGTTGTTATTATTTTTCTTGTTTTTAAAGGCATCAGGATTAAGATTAGTACCAATAGATAGATTGGCTGAAATTAATCTTCCTAGTCTTTTGTTTTCATCATATTCAAATTTATTTACTCTTCTATAAATATTATTTGAATCAGCTTCGTATGTATATAAATCATATGTTGCACCAAGGTCAATATTTAATCTACCGAACAAAACAGTTCTAGCTACGACATTCACATTAGAGAACTTTAATGAATCGGCAACCATATTATAATTTCCTGTAAATCTAAAACTGTCGAAAATTCTAATTTTTTTAACTACGTCACCAGTATCAGTCTTGGTTTTTATTTTCATCTCTAAATTATTATCAATTGAATAAGATAATAAATTCGAGCGGCCTGCACCTGGTGAACCAAATACTCCATTATTATTTTCAAAAATTGAATATAGCTGAGAACTACCTGATGAATCTGATTGTACATTTTGATAGTATCCAAATTGACTTTGTGAAAAATCGGGTCTGTAACTAAAGCTTAATACTGGTGTTAAAACGTGACGTACTGCTACTATACCAGCAGCATTTACAGGGAACATACCATATACCCTAGTTGTTAAGCTTAATCCGGTATTATATTCCATTGCTCTTTTAAATCCAGAGATCGTATCAACCAATACATCTGTACCATTCCATTGTTTAGCAATTGAATTAAAGTACCAACGTTCGTTGTAATTTACGAAAGGACTTACAGTTAAATATTTTAAAATATTAAAAGATGTAGAAACAGGAATAGTATGTCGAACACCATTTTGAAATTG
>JBKCCA010000381.1:0-2775 GCA_046305595.1 bacterium | reverse complement strand
CGCCTACTACGTTGAGCGTACCTAAAATCACTGCTAAGAAACCTAAAATTAATCCCAAAATATTATTCGGGTCAGTATCTAACATCACAATGATAGCACCAACAATTACCACACCGTGAATCGCGTTAGCACCCGACATTAATGGAGTATGTAATACTGAAGGCACACCGCCAATAACTTCTATACCTACAAATACTGCAAGTATGATGAAGTATAAAATCTCTTTATTGTTTAATATAAAATCGAAAAATTGATCCATGATATTTTAGTTTAATAAACTTGCGTGAACGATAGCACCATTGTGCGTTATTAATGAACCTTTAGTAATCTCTTCTTCCATCTCCCATTTGAATCCGTCTTTATCAGATAAATGAACTAAAAGTGTTTGAATATTTTTTGCATATAAATCAGAAGCATTCATTGGCAATAAACTAGGTATGTTACCCTCACCAATAATTGTTACTCCGTTTTTTACTATGGTTTTATTTAACTCTGAACCTACCACATTACCACCTTGTTCAACAGCCATATCAAGAATTACAGAACCGAAGCGCATACTGCTCACCATTTCTTCAGTTACTAATACTGGAGCTTTTTTACCAGGTATTAAAGCTGTAGTGATAACGATGTCAGCTTCTTTAACATGTTTAGCAACTAACTCTTGTTGACGCTTTAAGAAATCTTCAGAAACTCCTTTCACATAACCACCTTCCATTTTCACACTATCATCGCCTTTCATTTCGATGAACTTACCACCCAATGATTCAACTTGTTCTTTTGTTTCTGGGCGGATGTCTGAAACTTCAACGACAGCACCTAAACGTTTAGCAGTTGCAATTGCTTGTAAGCCCGCAACGCCCGCTCCAAAGATTACTACTTTCGATGGTCTAATTGTACCAGCAGCAGTTGTCATCATCGGCAAGATTTTTCCCATTTCATTTGCTGCCATCAATACTGATTTATAACCAGCAAGGTTTGCTTGCGAAGAAAGTGCATCCATTTTTTGTGCTCTCGAAATACGAGGTACGGCATCCATTGAAAAAGCTGATACACCTGCATTTGCACAAGCGTCAACCATAGCGCGATTAGTTGCAGCGAACATGAATGAAATTATAACTGAATCTTTTTTCATGTTAGCAATTTCATCTGGTGATGCTGCATTCACTTTTAATACAACATCAGCATCGGCATAGATTTTCTTTGAATCATTAACGATACTAGCACCAGCAGCACTATATTCAGCATCATCAAAATATGAATTGATACCGGCACCTTGTTCAATACAAACTTCGTAACCTGATTGAACTAATTGCTTTACTACAGCCGGTGTTAAGGCTACGCGATTCTCGCGTTCCTTTGTTTCTTTTGGTACACAGATCTTCAAGGTCTTATGAATTTTAAATTTTGTTAAAAATAGTATAATAAATTAAAATTCCATCAAGTATGCTTTGATGAAATCGTTTAGCTCACCATCAAGAACTCCTTGAGCATTTGATGTCTCTAAATTTGTTCTTAAATCTTTCACTAGCTTATAAGGGTGCAAGACATAATTTCTTATTTGTGAGCCCCATTCGATTTTTTTCTTGGTACTCTCAACTGCTTGCTTGGCTTCACTTTTCTTACGCAACTCTATTTCATAAAGCTGCGACTTTAACATCTTTAAAGCCTTCTCTTTGTTTTGATTTTGTGAACGTTCTTGTTGACATTCTATAATGATGCCGGATGGTGCGTGTTTCAATCTTACTGCTGTCTCTACCTTGTTCACATTCTGTCCGCCTTTACCCCCAGCCCTAAATGTATCCCATGAAACATCAGCCGGATTTATGTCAATTTGTATTGTATCATCGACCAAAGGATAAACATAAACCGAAGCGAATGAGGTATGTCTACGAGCATTAGAATCAAAAGGAGAAATTCTCACCAATCGATGAACTCCATTTTCACCTTTTAAATATCCGTACGAAAACTCACCTTCAAATTCGAGTGTGCATGATTTAATGCCAGCACCATCTCCTGCTTGATAATCTATCTCTTTTACTTTATAACCGTTTTTCTCTCCCCACATGATGTACATACGCATTAACATGGCTGCCCAATCGCAACTCTCTGTACCACCTGCGCCTGCATTAATTGTCAATACTGCATTTAGCTGATCTTCTTCACCGCTCAACATATTCTTGAATTCAAGATTGTCGAGTTCTTTCAATGCGATATTCATTTGAGCAAGCATTTCTGTTTCTGTAACATCTTGCTCTTTATAGAAATCATATAAAACAACCGTGTCTTCTACAACTGCATTCACTTTAGCAAATGCTTCTGTCCAGACTTTCTTTTGCTTTATCGTCGATAATAATTTTTCTGCTTCTTTGGGCTCATCCCAAAAACCTGGCTCTGTAGTTTTTGCCTGGTCACGCTCGATCTCTGTTAATTTTTGATCAATGTCAAAGATGCCTCCTCAGGGCTTCAATTCTATCCCTTAAATCTCTTATTTGTTCTGTAGTCATGCTTGCAAATGTAATGAAATCTATCAAATTAACATTATACGTGTGGTTTGAATCTTCTTTTGTAATCGCATTTTAATACTTTGATTTCTGGAATAAAATAGCAATTAACCGAAACAATATAATTCTAATGTATATAACTGATTATGTCGATTACTTTCTATTAACTTCTTCTCATATTTTTATTCCTGAAACCAAAGTATTAAAATGCTCAACATCATCGCCATTTAATTAAAAAAGCCTTTTTTGTGGTGTGTGGGTTTTGAAATGAAAC
>JBKCCA010000380.1:0-2268 GCA_046305595.1 bacterium | reverse complement strand
GTATTGAATACATGCGTGGCATGCAAGATAACGGAGTGATGGCGAATGCTAAGCATTTCCCCGGACATGGTAATACCGATAAAGATTCACATTTAACATTGCCAACATTGAATAGAACCGTACCTCAGCTAGACTCTATTGAATTATACCCATTCAGAGAATTAATGAGCAGAGGAATTGTTAGTGTGATGGTAGGGCATTTGAATGTACCATCCCTCGATAGTACTAAAAATACGGCATCGAGTATTTCGAAAAATGTAGTAACGAAATTATTGAAAGAAGATTTAGGATATACAGGCTTAGTTGTTACCGATGCATTGAACATGAAAGGGGTGAGTAGTTTTTATGCACCCGGAGTAGTTGATGCGAAAGCATTAATTGCTGGTAACGATATGTTATTGTTTACAGAAAATGTACCCAATGCAATTACTGAAATTAAAAAAGCGGTAGACAGCGGATTGATTTCAATGACAGAGATAGAATTTAGAGTGAAGAAAATTTTGATTGCGAAATATTCTGTCGGATTAAATAAATATCAACCGGTATCACTATCTAGTATTTACGAAGATTTAAACTCCAATGAAGCAAAATTAGTTAGCATGAAATTATATGAACATGCGATGACTCTTTTAGCGAATCGTAATAATTTAATTCCTTTTAAAAATTTAGAAGAAAGAAATTTTGCAGCAATTAGCATTGGTGCCGATTTAGATAATAGCTTTTTGCAGATGTGTAGAAACTATGCAAACATTAATGCTTTCGCCTTAAAGAAAGATGCATCGTTGAATGATTTTGATTTCTTAGCAAAGAACTTAGAGCAATACAATACCATCATTGTAGCGTTACATGATATGTCGAGAAATGAATCTAAAAATTATTCTATCTCTAAACAATCAATCGATTTTCTAAATCATATTAGTAAATATAAAAACGTAGTATTAGTAGTTTTCGGTAATGCTTATAGCTTAAGAAATTTCGATAATCAAGCTCCAATTTTATTGGCGTATGAAGAAAATGAATTCACCCGAAGTATTGCTGCTCAAACTTTATTCGGTGGCATAGCTGCGAAAGGAACTTTACCTATTACAGCATCTGAAACATTTAAAAATGGCGACGGATTTATAGTAGATGCGCCGATAAGATTTAAGTATACCTTACCAGAAGAAGCCGGACTTTGTTCTACTTGTTTAGCGAGAATAGACAATATTGTAAACAGTGCAATTTTACAAAATGCAATGCCTGGTTGTCAAATCGTTATTGCGAAAGATGGTAAAGTAGTTTATCAAAAATCATACGGTAATCATTCATACGATAAAAAAGAAATAGTTAAGAATACTGACTTATACGATATTGCTTCTTTAACAAAAATTATGGCTACCAATTTAGCTGTAATGAAAATGTATGATGATGGTAAATTAGATTTCAAGAAAAGACTGTCTTACTATTTACATTATACTCGCAAACATCCTGTGCGTAAGCAATTGATGGTCTCTGATTTATTATTACATCGTTCTGGCTTTGTACCATTTATACCTTTCTACAAAGAGTCATTAACACAAAACGATGGAGAACCGAATTACTCATCAGATTCAAGTGCATTCTACTCAATCAAGGTGGCAGATAAAATGTATTTACGACACGATTATCCTGAATTGATGCGTACTAAAATGTTAAACTCTGAGATAAAAGAAATGGGTAAATATGTATACTCTGATATTAATTTTTATTTCTTAAAAGACATTGTAGAACATCAATATAAAAAAGGCATCGATCAAATCACTAGAGAGAAATTTTATGCACCATTGGGTTTATCTACTATGACTTATCAACCTTTGAAAAAGTTCACTGCAAATAGAATAACACCCACTGAAAACGATACTATTTTCAGAAAACAATTACTTGACGGCTATGTGCATGATCAAGGAGCAGCGATGTTGGGTGGGGTAGCAGGTCACGCCGGATTATTCTCTAATGCGAACGATGTAGCCATCGTAATGCAGATGCTTTTAAACAATGGAACATACGGTGGCGAAACATATTTCAAACCAAGTACGGTTAAAAAATTCACTGCTAAACAAATGGAAGGTAATCGCCGCGGATTAGGCTTCGACAAACCCGATGCTGATCCTAAGAAAAGTCCTACTTGCGCTTCTGCAAGCCTAAACACCTTCGGACACACAGGCTTCACAGGTACCGCAGCATGGGCTGATCCGAATACAGGCTTAGTCTACGTATTCTTATCGAACCGTATAAACCCTTCTGCAGAAA
>JBKCCA010000379.1:0-2095 GCA_046305595.1 bacterium | reverse complement strand
AAGGGTAGCCTAAATATTGATTTGCAATTGCAATATGGTGTTGTGCCAAAGCTGTTCTAATTTTTGTGGAACTAACCCCAACATCGTTGATATCTTGTTTAGGAATTTCTTCCACTTCAAAACCGTATGATGGACCGTAATGTTTTAAATGCTCTAAACTGCCTTCTCTATTTTTACCAAAATGATGGTCATAACCAATAACTAATTTTTTAGTGCCAATTTTCTCGACTAAAATTTGTTGAATAAATTCTAATGAACTTAATCGTGAGAATTCTTTAGTAAATGGAATGATTATTAAATGGTCTATACCTGATTTTTCTAATAGCTCTATTTTTTCATCGAGCGTATTAATCAGTTTGAGGTCATTATCTTCAGGGAAAAGTACTAATCTTGGATGTGGGAAGAAAGTGATAATTACACTTTCACCATGATGTTGTTTAGCAAGTTCTTCTAATCTATTAAGGATCTTTTGATGGCCAAAGTGTACCCCATCGAAGGTGCCAGTGGTCACTATCGCTTTCTCTAATCGATTAAATTCTTCTAAACTTCTGTAAACTTTCACTTCTTTATTAAATCAAAAATTATAAAAAATGTTTTATAATTCGTTTTTTTCAGCTTCGATTCTTTCAGTTTTAATACGTTGTATTAACTCTTCTAAATTCCATGCATCTTCTATTTTGAAATTACCCGAGCGTGTTCTTCTTAAACTTGTAAGATGTGCGCCCGAATTCAACTTCTTGCCAATATCGTGTGCTAATGATCGAATATAAGTTCCTTTACTGCATACTATGCGAAAATACAAATTCGGCATCTCAATTCTTTCAATATCAAAATTAACAATTTGCACTTTACGTGATTTGATTTTCACCTCTTCACCTCTACGAGCTTTATGATAGGCTCGTTCGCCATCAATTCTTAAAGCCGAATAGGCTGGAGATACTTGGTCAATTTCACCAACAAACGATTTCGCCGCTTCTAAGATTAAATCTTCTGTGATATGATCTGTTGGGTAAGTATTATTTATTTCTGTTTCTAGGTCGTACGATGGGGTAGTAGCACCCAATTGAATACAGCCTGTGTATTCTTTTTCTTCTGCTAAAAACTCATCTACTTTTTTGGTCAGCTTACCAGTACAAACAATCAGCAAGCCAGTAGCGAGCGGATCTAATGTTCCTGCGTGTCCGACTTTGATTTTTTTAATCCTCGTAGAATTACGAATCTTCCCCACCACATCAAAGGATGTCCAGGTTAATGGCTTATCTACCAATAGCAATTCGCCGTTTACAAAATCGAAAGTTGACATTTTATATGATTGATAATTCAATACCCATGAAGTAAAGAATTATAATTGCAGCTCCAACAATTATACGGTACCATCCGAATAATTTGAAACCATTTTTTGTTATGAAATTAATAAAAGATTTAATAGCAATGATTGCAACGATGAAGCCTACAAGATTACCAACACCCAATAAAAGCCATTGATCATTCGTAATAGTAATAGCATCTTGATAAAAGTCAAACATTTTTTTCACAGTTGCAGCAAACATTGTTGGCACTGCTAAGAAAAATGAAAATTCTGCTGCTTGTCTTTTGCTTAAGCCTTGTGTGATACCACCTATAATGGTGGCTGCAGATCTCGATACACCTGGTATCATTGCGATACATTGAAATAATCCGATTTTTAAAACTTTAGCATAGCTTAGTTCTTCATCCTCTTTCGTTTCTGACTTCTTCATCCAACTATCAATCAAAATAAAAATGATACCGCCGATTAAAAGCATCACCGCTACCACTAATGGTTTTTCTAATAATGAATCTATAAAATCTGAAAGTAAGAGTCCGAATACCGCCGATGGTATAAAACCCACAAATAATTTCCAATAGAAATTGACAGACTGAAAAAACTTTTTCCAGTACAAGAACAATACAGATAGTATGGTTCCGAACTGAATGGCAATAGTAAAGAGTTTAGTAAACTCATCGCTACTAATGCCCATAATTGAAGTAGTGATAATCATGTGCCCAGTTGATGATACAGGTAAGAACTCTGTTAATCCTTCAATGATGGCAATGATAATCGCCTGTATTAAAT
>JBKCCA010000378.1:0-2995 GCA_046305595.1 bacterium | reverse complement strand
GCCAATAATTTGTTGATAACTTTTTTTGAAAAATAATAATAGTTAATTACTAAAATAAGTAATTAACCTACTTTAAATCATTTAAACCTTATGTTAAAAGATAAATACGTCTGATCAATATTACTCAATCATAATTTCGTCTGTAAAAATAAATGCATCGCCTCCGGCACCTTGATGCCATGTAGGAAGGGTACCATAATTTTGCGCTTTTATTTTTATGTATCGTGCTTTCGTATTATTTAACTTTGTACTAAAGTCTTTTACTTGAACAGTGTAATCATCAGCTGCTGTAGTGTTGTATATGGTATTTTCAAGCTTAAAGGTTTTACCATCGATTGAAGAGTATACTTCTATTTGTCGTGGAAAGATAATCCATGAACGAGTATCCTGTAACATTCCAATACTTATATTCTTTATTAAAGTTTCTTTGCTTAAGTCGACGATTGCTTCAAAATCTTGCGATTGATATCCCTGCCAAGCACCCATTCTCCATTCAATATTGCCTCTTAATCCGTCTATTATACCGTTCGGTCCGTCAGCAGAATATTGTTTATTGTAAACGCTTTTTAAATCTACATTCCACTGATTGTTTATTTTGTAATAAGTCGCAGTAGAGTAGGGACTAACTTCATTAAATCTTTTTACATATGCATATAACTTAGTACTTTTTGAAATTGAAATCGGATTAGTGTAAAGTTGAGCATTTTTAGTACTTGCAGAATCAAATGAGTAATAAAATTTATAAGTCGAATCTATCATTCGATCTGGCATTTTTAAATTAACTACAATTGAATCTTTAAAGACTTGTTTAGTAGAAGAAAGCACTGGCGCTACAAGTTTTAATTTTGTTTCGTCTTTCTCTTTTTTATAGATTAATGAATGTTCTTTATTTGTAAATGCAATTTCAGTACCTGCTATAATGTCTTTATGATGTAGTGTTTGTAGGGCTTGTTCTTGAATTAATGACTTATTCGAATTCTTGATGGAATAAGGGTAACTAACATTCGACTTACTTAAATTAGATACACTAAATGTTTTGCCATTTTCAAGTTTTATACGAACATTTTCAAATTGTGGAATTCCGAATTCGTAAGTTGTTTTACCGGGGCAAACAGGATAAAATCCTATTGAGCTGAAAATATACCAAGCGCTCATTTGACCACAGTCATCATTACCACACAATCCATCGGGTAGAGGAGAATAAAGACTATCTAAGATCTGTTTAATGTATTTTTGTTTTGCCGGATGCTCTAATAAATAAGCGAAATTATGACTGGGTTCATTGCCATGTGCATATTGACCTATTAATCCGGTAATATCGCTTTGAGTTCTACCAGTAGTTTTGCTTTCTACTTCAAATAGTTTTTGAACACCAGAAGGTTTTTCATTTCGATGTGGAATGAAATAAGAATATTGCCAAGCATTGGCTTCCGTATAATGGTTATTCACTTCAAAAGCATTGAAAGGTTTTAACCAATCACCATTTTTTCGAGGACGCATATAACCAGTTTCTACATCGTAAACATTTCTCCAAGCTTGTGTAAATGATTCAAAATACTTAGCATCCTCAGATTTATCTAAAGCTTTAGCAATCTCAGAAACACACCACATATCATAACAATACTCAAGTGTTTTGCTTACACTTTCACTGGCATCATCAATTTGTAAATATCCTCGTTCCCTAAATTTATCGAGCCCTTGTCGATTACTCATGGCTTCTGCTTTTACAGCTGGATAAAGAGATTCTAAGATTTTTTTATCAATAACTCCTTTTACATATGCATCTAGAATTACACTCACAGAATGAAATCCGATCATGCAATTGGTTTCATTATTCCATAATTCCCACATAGGTAATCGCCCGCTTTGTTCAAATTGAGCTAAGAAACTTAACATAAAATCTTTGCTACGTTCTTTATCAATAATATTTAGCAATGGATGTAAAGCACGATGTGTATCCCATAAAGAATAAAGAGTATAATAGTTGTTGTTGCTCAAGTGTATCTTCCCATCTCTACCTCTGTATCTTTTATCAACATCACTCATTACATTTGGGTGAATCATGCAATGATATAGTGCTGTATAAAAAGTTTTTTTGTTTACTTCATTCGCATCATTAACTTCTATTTTTTTTAATTCTTTATCCCAAAGTTGAATAGCTTGTTGATGAATAAGGTCGAAATTCCAATGCGGAATCTCTTTTTGTAAATTCAAATCGGCATTGTTTTCATCAACACTCGAAATCCCTGTTTTAACGCTGATCTGTTCGCCCTTCTTTACGTTGAAGTATAAAATGAGAACTTCATCACTTTTGTTATCGCTAGACTTAAAGGTTCTGCTATGTATAGGTGACTTAGAAGATTCGAATGAGAAATAAACTAATTGGTCTTCTGCCCAAGCTTTTGAACGTCTGAATCCATTGTACTTTGTGTTATTAACTTTGTTAAGTTTCCCTACTAACAATTCGTCGCGATGAGAAAGGTTTATACTTATACAAGCTATTCCATCCTTTAAAAAAGTATAACGTTGCATACCTGCTCTTGTGCTAGCAGTCAATTCAACTTTAATATCATTCAACAATACCTCATAAAAACCCACGCTAGCTTTTTCGTTTTTATGCTGAAATTTTGCCACCATATTTGCAGGCTTGGTTTTATTATTGATATCGAGATCTTCTGCCTTTGCATAACCTGGCATAAAAGCTACATCTCCATAATCACTACATCCAGTTCCACTTAAATGAGTATGCGAAAATCCGTAGATCAATGAATCAGAATAATGGTAGCCACTACAGCCATCCCATGAGCCGTCTATTCTGGTATCTGGACTTAGCTGAACCATACCAAATGGAGTAGTAGCACCCGGGAACGTATGTCCGTGCGCATCAGTACCCACAAAAGGGTTAACATAATCTGTTAACTTTTGAGCATAAGAGTTTAAGCCCCAAAAGATAAATACGGTGATGTAAATTAGTATACGTAGCATATGCTAAGAT
>JBKCCA010000377.1:0-4252 GCA_046305595.1 bacterium | reverse complement strand
ATGCCATTATAATGAACCTCGATGACCTACTATGTGTAGGTGCAACTAATAATATTTTACTATCATCAACCATCGGACGAAATAAAAATTTAATCCCGGGTGAAGTAATTTCTGCGATCATCAATGGAACTGAAGAAATTTTAGAAGAATTAAGATCTTTTGGAGTAAATATCTTCTCTACAGGAGGTGAAACTGCTGATGTGGGAGACATAGTAAGAACCATTATAGTTGATTCAACTGTAACTTGCAGAATGCCTAGAAAGAATGTTATTAGCAACCATAACATCAAAGCAGGTAATGTAATTGTGGGTATGGCATCATATGGACAAGCGACCTATGAGAATGAATACAATGGTGGCATGGGTAGTAACGGATTAACATCAGCAAGACACGATGTTTTTAGCAAGTATTTAGCGAACAAATATCCTGAATGCTTTGACCCAATGGTACCATCCGAATTAGTATATTCAGGCAGTAAATTACTAACTGATAAAATCAAAATAGACGAGCAAACAGAACTTACTACAGGTAAATTAGTGCTTTCAGCGACTAGAACTTATGCGCCAATTTTGAAAAGATTTTTCGATAATGGCCTGCAAGACATAGATGGAATTGTTCATTGTAGCGGTGGAGCTCAAACCAAAGTGCTACATTTTGTAGAAAATGTTCACATCATCAAAGATAATTTATTCGACTGCCCTCCTTTATTCAAATTAATTCAAGAAGAGTCGAATACCCCATGGCAAGAGATGTATAAAGTGTTTAACATGGGACATAGAATGGAAGTTTATACCAATGAAGCCAGAGCAGAAGAATTGATTAATATCTCGAAATCATTCGGTGTAGAGGCTAAAATTGTGGGTCGAGTTGAAAATTCTGAAAAGACGGAATTAACAATAAATTCGATTTATGGAACCTTTCAATATTAATTTCGTATAGTAACATAACAAAATAAAATCTTACTGATTTAAATACTACTGATTCAAGTCATAAATCAGTAATATAGTATGTGATACTTTGTTATACAATTAAACACAACAACAATTGATTAGATATAAACACAGGGTAAAACCTATTTATGTTAAAATCGGACTAATACTATTATTGGTATTCATGCATAGTTTATTTTCTTTGCAGTTAATAAACTTTAGTGTTTACGTCAATAAGATAAGAGGTATTGAGACCTTTCAAGATCTACATAATTCGAAAGCTTTTAGTTTTTCTGTATTTAGCGATAACCAAGGCAATTCACCTGCTAATAACTTGTTTATGGCCAGGGCCAATATGCATATGCGCAAAACAAATGATAAATTCATTTTAGGCGTAGGCGATCATTTAAACAAAGCAAGTGGTAATGAATTTCTTTTCTTCACTTGTAATGATCCGTTTTGGAGGAACAATTTCTATCCGAGTATTGCAGATGGTGAAAATAGCTTATATGGTAGTGACCAATCTGAATGGGGTGCAGGATGAGGATTCTTCGATGCATTAGACATTCATAAAAGAAGCAATGTAACTTTTAGCAAAGAAGGCACTGATTATTATGCGGTCATGAAAGACCCGAGCGGATTCAATGTGCATTTTATTTCACTTTATTACCCCGATGAGCCTGCTCAACCAGAACTTGCATTTCGTCAAAGCAGTAAAAACTTTTTATATTCAGCATTAATGGGTATTGCAAAAAAACCTAATGATATTATAGTCTTAGCAGCACATAGTAAATTCGGCTTCTTTACTGAATATTTGAACAACGAGTTGAGAAGATTAGTTTATTCAAAATGTGATTTAATTGTTTCGGGCAGTACACATTTTTATGAAAGACAACAATCTAATGATATGTCTAAAGGTCCGTTAATTATTAACACTGGCTCCGTTACTAATCCTCGTTTTAGTTCAAAACCTGGCTTCTTACAAGTTTGTGTTCTACCCTATCATCAAGGTATACATATACAATATATCGGATTAGATGAGAATACATTTGAAATGAGGTCTAGCCCCTTTGCTTATTTCAGATCTTTCGATGGTAAAATATTTGATTTGTATTATGATAGTCCAGTTATCTAAATTCAACACATAAAAAAACCTCTATGAAAAATCATAGAGGTTTTTTTATGTATTAAATTGAAATTATTTTACCAAAGTCATTTCTTTTATCAAATGTGAAGCACCAGCATATTTATCCATGATAAATAATACATAGCGAATATCACAAACGATAGTTCTCTTGAATGTTTTATCGAATACTATGTCACCAGTCATTGCTTCCCAGTTACCATCGAATGCAGTACCGATGATTTCGCCGTTTGCATTAATTACAGGTGAACCTGAGTTACCACCAGTGATATCATTATCAGTTAAGAATGCAACTGGTAATTCACCCTTTTCATTTACATAAGCACCGAAATCTTTTTTCTTCAATATGTCTACTAATTTAGTAGGGATGTCAAATTCTTGATCATTCGGTACATACTTCTCTAATAAACCTCTAGAAGTTGTATAGTAATTATAAACAGTAGCATCTTTACCAGTATAACCAGCAACTTTACCATAAGTAATTCTCATAGTAGAGTTAGCATCTGGGTACATTAACTGATTCGGATTCATCTCCATTAAACCAGCGATATAAACCTTCTTCTCTTTTGCTAAAGCTGTATTAAACTTAGTAATATTAGCAATGAATGAATTTCTATATTCAGTCATTTTAGTAACATACATAAACAATGGATCAGCAGCTAATTTCTTTGCAGTTGGTGCATTTAAAAATGCTTCCATTTTTTCTTTACTAGTAACAACTGATTTCTTGAATGCATCAGCAGCAAATTTTTCGAATGAAGCTTTAACTGTAGCAGCCTTGTATTTCTTTAAAATTTCAGCTAAAACTGATGGCTGTTGATCTTGAGGTATATCGTTGTAATAGATCGTCAACAATTCAGCAAATACTTTTTGATCAGTAGCTGTAGCATAATCTTTATACAATTCTTCTAATTGTGGTTTTAACTTATCAACTTCTTTTTTAATTGCTTCTTGATCAGCAGGAGTTTTAGTCAATGCTGTATTTAATGCTGTTAATCTAGAAGCAAATCCTACTGAAACTGCTGACATACCTGCTAATGAATAATATGAACTTCTCAATGCGTAAGGTTTGTAATCCTCAAAAATCGCATCTATGTTCGTCATTACATTCGCATATTTTTCTTTAGTAGTAGTATTAGCACTCGCCCACTTAATAAAGTTTTCTTCTACTGCTTTCTTCCCAGCAATAACATCTAACTTAATCAATCCCTCGTTTTGTCCGATGTAATATTTCCAAGTGTTCGCAGCCGATGCATATGAGTCTGCTAACTTAATTCTAGTAGCAGCATCTACATCCATATCAGCTTTCATCACTTCTAATCTCTTACCAATTAATTTTACAATTGCAGGGTTAGCTCTATCTACAGCATTTTGCATTTCTTTAGAAAAAGCATAACGATTTGTTCTACCTGGGTAACCCATGATCATTGCAAAATCGCCTTCTTTAACTCCCTTCATAGAAATGTTTAAATGACGCTTAGGCTTGTAAGGAACGTTATCTTTTGAATAAGGTGCTGGCTTACCATCTTTACCCATATACACTCTAAAAATAGAGAAGTCACCTGTATGACGTGGCCACATCCAGTTATCAGTATCTCCACCAAATTTACCAACTGATGATGGTGGTGCAAATACTAAACGAACATCTGGGAATCTTTCATAAACGAACATTAAAAATTGATTACCTCCGAATACATCTCTAACAATGGCTTGGTAATGTGTACCTTTTGTTGCTTCGGATGTTAGGTTCTTTATAATCTCTTTTTGCTTAGCATCTTTTTCTGCATCTGGCAATCCGTTCGTCTCCGATAAAATCTTTACTGTAACGTCTTCCATTCTTACTAAGAATGATGCAATCACTTCAGGTGATGATAATTCTTTATCTCTACTCTCTGCTACAAATCCGTTAGTTAAATAATCATTTTCAACACTTGAATTGTATTGAATACTACCATAAGCACAGTGGTGATTTGTCAACATCAATCCTTCAGCAGAAATCATCTCACCTGTACAGAATCCCATTGAAACAATGGCATCTTTTAAACTAGAATTATTTACATTGTAAACATCATCAGCTGTTAACTTGAATCCGATTTTTTTCATTTCATCGTAATTCTTGTTAATCAACATAGGCAACCACATTCCCTCATCAGGTGTGTTTGCTCTAAGACCAAAGCTG
>JBKCCA010000376.1:0-1940 GCA_046305595.1 bacterium | reverse complement strand
ATGGTGTACAATAGGTGCAGGTTCTGTTATAATTAAAGACATTCCAGATTTTGCAACTGTTGTTGGTAATCCTGGTAGAATAATTAAATTTAAAAAAAATTATGAACAATAGAATCTGGCTTTCATCACCGCACATGGGCGGTACAGAATTGAATTATATACACGAAGCATTCGATACCAATTGGGTAGCACCATTGGGTCCAAATGTAAATGGTTTTGAAGAAGATTTACAAAAATATACAGGTGCTTCACATGCTGCAGCTCTTACATCTGGTACTGCTGCTATTCATTTAGCGTTAATCATGTTAGGTGTTAAAGCTGGTGATGATGTAATTTGTCAATCATTCACATTTTCAGCTTCAGCAAACCCGATTGCTTATATCGGCGCAAATCCGATTTTTGTAGATTCAGAATATGATACATGGAATATGAGTCCTGAATTACTGAGAAAAGCGATTGAATCAGGTATTACAAATGGTAAAAAAGCTAAAGCTATAATTCCAGTTCACTTGTATGGTATACCAGCAAAAATGAATGAAATTTGTGCAATTGCAAACGAATTTCAAATTCCAATAATAGAAGATGCTGCTGAAGGATTAGGCTCTCATATAAATGGTAAATATTTAGGAACTTTTGGTGAAATAGGAGTTCTGTCTTTTAACGGCAACAAGATTATCACTACTTCAGGCGGCGGTGCATTGATTTCAAATAAAAAAGAATACGTTGATGAAGCAAGATTTTTATCAACCCAAGCACGTGACAACGCTCCCCATTACCAGCATTCAAAAATTGGTTACAACTACAGAATGAGTAATATTTCTGCAGGTATTGGTAGAGGTCAAATGGAAGTATTAAATGATCGAATTAATCAACGTAGAAAAAACTTTGATTTTTACGTTAATGCATTAAAAGATATTGCAGCTATTTCTTTCTTACATGAACCGACTGGTTATTTCTCAAATCGTTGGTTAACCTGTATTCTTGTAGACCCAAGTGATGGTCTTAACAGAGAGGATATTCGATTGGCTTTAGAAAAAGACAATGTAGAATCTAGACCTTTATGGAAACCAATGCATTTACAACCGATATTTGAGAACGCAAAGTTTTTCGGCGACGGTACTTCTGAAAAATTATTTGAAAATGGTTTATGTTTACCCTCAGGTTCAAATCTAACTATTGAAGATCTTAACAGAGTAGCAAGTACAATAAAAAGCTTGTTTTAATTCTAACCTAAATATCATTAACAAAAAATAGAGGCATTGCCTCTATTTTTTGTTTTATACCTAAATAACCTAATAACCATTTTCTCAATAACTCAATTTCAATAACTTTTTGCATATATTTGTATTATCGTCAAATGAATAAATAGACAATGACCCTATTTCGTAATCTATTTAATAGATACACCGGCAAATATGCATCTAGATGGTTAGTGCTAACCATCGACCTCATGCTTATTACCGTAGGGTATTTATTATCATGGATATTACGCTTTAATTTTCAAGTAGAACAAATGTCGTTCTTCGAAGTAACCAATAGCTTTTACTTCGTTGCCTTTATCTATCTTTTTTATTTCGTGCTTTTTCAATCGTATGTTGGTATAATTCGACATACGAGTTTATTTGACGCTATTAAGATTATACAAGCATGTACAGCGGCTGGTATTTCTGTATTTATTGGTACTTTTCTTTATGTAAATGTTACGAATGCATTGCATTACCCCATACCTACTTCTATAGTCATAATACACTCGGTATTGTCAATGTTCTTATTAGTTTCGGCACGTATTGTTTTCAAAGCTGCATTTATAACGATTGTGGGTTATGGAGATGAATTGAAACGTAATGTTTTGATTTACGGTGCGGGGCAATCGGGTATTATTACCTTAAACACTTTGGTACAAGACCAACGTTCGAATGTGAATGTAATGGGCTTTATAG
>JBKCCA010000375.1:0-2628 GCA_046305595.1 bacterium | reverse complement strand
ATGCTTTCCTGAATTTAAAGAAAGGCTACAAACCTTTGTTGCTATTAGATGATATTTTTGATAAGCTCGATGATTCAAGAATTAAAAAGTTGTTGGCGATGGTGAGTGAGGAGGCGTTCGGACAAATATTCATTACAGATACAGAGCGTTCGAGGGTGGAGAAAATTTTTGAAGAGATACAAGTAGAATGTCGTATTTTCGATATTGAAAAAGGTAATATCATCAGTCAACAATGAGAAGGAAAAGTAACGAAATGTCGTTGAAAGAAGCTATCGAAAAATTGATGGCACATTACCATATTGAAGATAGGTATAGGTTCGAGCAGGTGAAAAATAAATGGGAAGATATAGTAGGGAAAATGATTGCTCAACGTACAGAAAGAATGTCATTAAAAAATGGCACTTTGTTTATAACGCTTAATTCATCGACACTTAGACAAGAGTTAAGTTTTATGAAAACGGATTTAATAAGAAGAGTCAATGAAGAGGCTTCGAAAGAAATAGTAAAAGAAATCGTCTTTAGATAAATAGATTTTAAATAAAAAAGCCTGATAAATTTTATCGGGCCTTTTTTATTTATGATTAGTTGAAATTACGGACGCTCGAATGCAGAGAAAAAGAAGTTACCTTCGATTTGTGCATTTTCATCAGAGTCAGAACCATGAATCGCATTTGCATCGATTGATTTTGCAAATAACTGACGGATGGTACCAGCCTCAGCTTTTTGTGGGTCAGTAGCACCGATTAACTTTCTGAAATCTTCAATAGCATTGTCTTTTTCTAAAATTGCCGCTACTATTGGTCCAGAGCTCATAAAGCTTACTAAATCTTTAAAGAAAGGTCTTTCTCTGTGGATGTCGTAAAACTTACCAGCCATTTCAGGACTTAAAGAAGTATATTTCATGGCAACAATATTAAATCCAGCTTTAGTAATTTGATCTAAAATTGCACCAATATGCCCATTTGCAACAGCATCGGGCTTAATCATTGTAAAAGTTCTATTTGTTTGCATTGTTTTTGAATTTGCGCAAAAGTAGCAATTATAAATTAATTAGAATGTTAAGCTTTTAGTAATTTTTTCTTTGCTAAAATTTCGATAGTTTTGTCATCCTCGTAAATATAGAATGACAATAGAAAATATTGCCTCTGAATTATCAGCCGGTAAAAACATAGTAATCACTACACATCATAAACCAGATGGCGACGCAATGGGCTCATCTTTAGGTTTGTATCACTTTTTATGTGCATTAGGGCATAACGTACATGTGATTACCCCTACTGATTATCCTTATTTTTTACATTGGATGCCAGGGCACCCCGAAGTCATCAACTTTATGGAAAACGAGGCGAAGGCAGCTGAATTAGTAGCATCCGCAGATTGGATATTCTGTACCGACTTTAATAATCTAACTAGAATCAATGAATTGGGGGACTTAGTTCGTCAATCTAAGGCTAAGAAGGCAATGATCGATCATCATTTAGAGCCGGAGGGTTTTGAAGATTTTAGATATTGGGATACTACATCTTGTGCCGCAGCAGAGTTAGTTTACAGGTTCATTGCAGAACTCGGACAACTTGATAAATTAAGTAAAGAGGCTGCAACTTGCTTGTATACGGGCATAATGACCGATACAGGTTCGTTTAGATTTGCGAGTACAACAGCTAGCGTACATAGAATTATAGCCGATTTAATTGAATTGGGAGCTGATAATTCTAGAATACATGAGCTAATTTATGACACTAATTCTGAAAATAGATTAAAGTTTCTAGGGGAGGTCTTGTCAAATAGAATGGTGGTATTAAAAGAAAAGCATACTGCTTATATATCTATAGATAAAGATTTACTGAAAAAATACGATATTCGAACTGGCGATACGGAAGGTGTTGTTAATTATGCATTATCGATTCATGGAATTAAATTAGCTGTCTTGGTAATTGATAGAGGAGAGTTAAGGAAATTATCTTTTAGATCTAAGGCAGAGTTTCCGGCAAATGAAGTGGCTAAGAAATATTTTTCGGGGGGCGGACATAGAAATGCAGCAGGAGGCTCGTCTATGATGAGTTTAGAAGATACGGTAGCGAAGTTTTTGGAGGTGCTGCCAGAATACGAATACTTATTAAATGAGTAAAAAAGTAGCTAGTAGCTAGTTACTGTACTTAATACTTAATACATTGTACTTAATACAAAAAAAAGGAATAAATGAAAAAACTATTAATCGCAGCTGCAGTGATCGCAGCGTTTTTACAAGCATGTTCAGATGGATTTAAAACTTCTGATGATGGTTTACAATATCAAATTCACACTGAGAACGAAGGTGAGAGAATTAAAGAAGGTGATTTTGTTTCGTTGCAAATGGTTTACAGAACTGATTCAGATTCTGTTTTATTTGATACATACAAAATGGGACAAGCAATTAAGTTAATGGTAAGTAAGCCTACGTTTAAAGGTGACTTAATGAGTGGCTTAATGTTATTAACAGAAGGTGATTCAGCATCATTCTTAATCAATGCAGATTCATTATTCGAAAAAACTTTCCAATTCCCTCGTCCAGAATTTATCAGAGCTGGTAGCTATTTAACTTTTAATGTTAAAGTTGAAAAAGTTCAGACTAAAGAGCAGATGGAAGAA
>JBKCCA010000374.1:0-14580 GCA_046305595.1 bacterium | reverse complement strand
GTATATTAAAAATGCTTTCTACTTCTTTTAAATTATGTTGAATATCCTTATCATCTAAAGTCTTTGACTCTTTGAGAATTAATAACCAATAACGAGTCTCTCTAGCTTCCTTTAGTGAAATTGATAGCTTGTATACAAATTCTCTTTTACTGAAAGCCGATTCAGCCTCATGTACATTAGCGCCAATGCTGGTGCCAGATCTAAACAACTGATTGTTAAATTGATACTCTTTATTTTCTTTTAGTTTTTTGCACAATTTAATTATCTCCAAAGCAAAATTAAAAGTCATTGTTTCAATTATATTTTCTGTCATAGTTTTTTATTCAAATTTTAGCTATTGAAATTTTAACTGCAACTGCATATATGCAGGATTATTTATACAACCTTACATCCTACATTCTACATATGAATTCTGAATTTTGAATTTTGAATTCTATCTTTGGCACATGAAGTACCTAATCGTCGGCCTCGGTAACATAGGTCTAGAATACGCTGACACTCGACATAACATCGGCTTTATGGTTTTAGATGAACTGGCTAAAGAGCAAGGAGCTAAGTTTGTTACTGAGCGTCATGCATATTATACCGATTTTTCGATGAAGGGTAGACAGGTGCATCTAATTAAGCCTACTACTTATATGAATTTAAGCGGTAAGGCTTTAAAGTATTGGATGGATGCTCTGAAAGTGCCAGTAAATCACGTTTTGGTGGTGGTAGATGATTTGGCCATTCCTTTTGGTAGTGTAAAAATGAGACCGAAGGGCTCTGACGCCGGACATAATGGCTTGAAAAATATAAATGCTTTATTGGGTCATTCGAATTACCCAAGACTAAGATTTGGAATTGGCGATAACTTCCCGAAAGGTCGTCAGGTTGATTATGTGCTAAGTTCATTTGACGATGATGAGCAGAAAGAATTACCTACATTAATTGCTAAATCGATAGAGATGATAAAGAGTTTTGTGAGCATCGGAACCGAGCTTACCATGACAAAACACAACTGATTTTCAGCTATTTAACCCAAATTAGGTCATTCTTAGTGACTAAGGCTGAAAATTCTTCATAATATTTATCATTAGCCCTTGTAAATTAATAGATTGTTGTTACCTTTGCAGTCCCTCAAAAGGGCGTATTGTGCCCTTACGAGTTTGAATTGAAACAAATTAATTAATAAATAAATTTTTAAAATGCCTACTATACAACAGTTAGTTAGAAAAGGAAGAGTAGCTTTGGTTGACAAAAGTAAGTCACCAGCATTGGACTCATGTCCGCAGCGAAGAGGGGTATGTACACGTGTATATACAACCACTCCCAAGAAACCAAATTCGGCAATGCGTAAGGTAGCTAGGGTACGTTTGACAAACACAAAGGAAGTAAATGCTTACATCCCGGGTGAAGGTCACAACTTACAAGAGCACTCAATAGTATTGATTAGAGGCGGTAGGGTAAAGGATTTACCAGGTGTACGTTACCACATCATTCGTGGAACATTAGATACATCAGGTGTTGAAGGAAGAAACCAACGTCGTTCTAAATACGGTACTAAGAAACCAAAACCAGGAGCAGCTCCGGCAGCAACAAAGGGTAAAAAGAAATAATTGGTTGAACAATACGATTGAAGAAAAATGAGAAAGTCAAAACCTAAAAAGAGAATTATACTACCTGACCCGAAGTTTAACGACGTGATGGTAACTAAATTCGTTAATAATATGATGTACCAAGGTAAGAAATCAACTGCCTTTGGTATTTTTTATGATGCTATTGAATTAGTAGAATCAAAAACTAGTGAAAACGGATTAGAGACTTGGAAGAAAGCTCTATCTAATGTAATGCCAGCTGTAGAAGTAAAGAGCCGCCGTGTAGGTGGTGCTAACTTCCAAGTACCTACAGAAGTTCGCCCAGAGCGTAAATCTGCTTTAGGTATGAAGTGGTTAATTGGTTATGCACGTAAGCGTGGTGAAAAAACAATGGTTGACCGTTTAGCGGCAGAAATCATTGCGGCTTCAAAGAACGAAGGTGCAGCTATCAAGAAAAAAGAAGATACGCATAAAATGGCTGAAGCTAATAAGGCGTTCTCACATTTCAGATTCTAGTCAAATAGCAAATAGTTTATAAAAAGACAATGTCAAGAGATTTAAAATATACAAGAAACATCGGTATCGCTGCCCACATTGATGCGGGTAAAACAACGACTACTGAGCGTATTTTATACTATGCAGGTGTAAGTCATAAAATCGGTGAGGTGCACGAGGGTGCGGCAACGATGGACTGGATGGCACAGGAGCAAGAGCGTGGTATCACGATCACTTCAGCTGCAACTACAGTTAGTTGGAAATACAGAGGACAAAGCTATCACGTAAACGTTATCGATACTCCAGGTCACGTTGACTTTACAGTAGAGGTAAATCGTTCATTACGTGTATTAGACGGATTAGTATTCTTATTCTCAGCGGTTGATGGTGTTGAGCCACAATCAGAGACTAACTGGAGATTAGCAAATAACTATAACGTACCAAGAATTGGTTTCGTAAATAAAATGGACCGTGCAGGTGCTGACTTCTTAAAAGTTGTTAAGCAAGTTAAAGACATGTTAGGTTCTAATGCAGTTCCTTTACAATTACCTATTGGTGCAGAAGATTCATTCAAAGGAGTGGTTGACTTAATCAATAACAGAGGTATTGTATGGAATGAGCATGATAAAGGAATGACTTTTACAGAAGTTCCTATTCCTGATGATATGCTTGATGAAGTAGCTGAATGGAGAGAGAAATTATTAGAATCTGTTGCTGAGTACGATGAGAACTTAATGACTAAATTCTTTGATGCTCCTGAAACTATTACTGAGCGTGAAGTTTTAGATGCTTTACGTCAAGCTGTATTAGATGCTAAAATTGTACCTATGGTTTGTGGTTCATCTTTCAAAAATAAAGGTGTTCAAACCATGTTAGATTACGTGATGGAATTATTGCCTTCACCTTTAGATAATATGGGTGTTGTTGGTACTAACCCAGATACAGGTGAAGAAGTATCTATCAAACCAGATGTTAAAGAACCATTCGCAGCATTAGCATTTAAAATTGCTACTGACCCATTCGTAGGTCGTTTATGTTTCATCAGAGTTTACTCTGGTAAATTAGATGCTGGTTCATATGTATACAATACACGTTCAAATAACAAAGAGCGTATTTCTCGTATCTTCCAAATGCACGCAAACAAGCAAAACCCTATCGATTTAGTTGGTGCGGGTGATATTGCTGCGGTAGTTGGATTTAAAGATATCAAAACAGGTGATACACTTTGTGATGAGAAGAACCCAATCGTTTTAGAGTCAATGAACTTCCCTGAGCCAGTAATTGGTTTAGCGATTGAGCCTAAGACTCAAGCTGACGTAGATAAATTAGGTATCGCTTTAGGTAAATTAGCTGAAGAAGATCCGACGTTTAGAGTACAGACTGATCAAGAAACTGGACAAACAGTTATCTCAGGTATGGGTGAGCTTCACTTAGATATCTTAATGGATCGTTTGAAGCGTGAGTTTAAAGTAGAAGTAAATCAAGGTGCACCACAAGTAGCTTACAAAGAAGCTATAACTGGTACTATTCAACATAGAGAAACATATAAGAAGCAAACTGGTGGTCGTGGTAAATTCGCTGACATTCAAGTTGTGATTTCTCCAGTTGATGCTGATTTTGATAAAGGCGGATTACAATTTGTAAACGAAATTACAGGTGGTTCAATTCCACGTGAATTTATCCCTTCAGTAGAAAAAGGTTTTGCATCAGCAATGGTAAACGGTGTATTAGCTGGTTACCCATTATCGAGCATGAAAGTTAGATTGATTGATGGTTCATTCCACGCAGTCGATTCAGATGCTTTATCATTCGAGATTTGTGCACGTTCAGCATTCCGTGAAGCTTTACCAAAAGCTAAGCCAGTATTAATGGAGCCAATCATGAAAGTTGAAATCTTAACACCTGAAGAAAACATGGGTGATGTAATTGGTGACATGAATCGTCGTAGAGGTCAATTACAAGGTATGGACACTCGTGCTGGTTCACAAGTTATCAAAGCACAAGTTCCACTTTCAGAAATGTTCGGTTATGTTACTCAATTAAGAACGATCACTTCGGGTCGTGCAACTTCAACAATGGAATTTGACCATTATGCAGAAGCACCAAGAAACGTTCAAGAGGAAGTAATTGCGAAAGTTAAAGGTAAGTCAGTTAACGCTTAAATAAAAAAGTAGAGGAGTTGTAAATAGCTCTAACTCCGAAGCTAAAAATGAAATAATAATTAAAAACAAAATGAGCCAAAGAATTAGAATTAAATTAAAGTCATACGATTACAACTTGGTTGATAAGTCAGCTGAGAAAATCGTTAAGACTGTAAAGGCGACAAACGCCGTGGTAAGTGGACCTATTCCATTGCCAACTGAGAAGAAAATCTTCACAGTATTACGTTCACCACACGTAAACAAGAAAGCTAGAGAGCAGTTCCAATTATGTTCTTACAAGAGATTGTTGGATATCTATAGCTCAACTTCAAAAACGGTAGATGCCTTAATGAAGTTAGAATTGCCAAGTGGGGTAGAAGTAGAAATTAAAGTTTGATAATTTAATAAATATAATAACATCTTGAACGTAGTGGTCCTACACTACGATGGATGATAAAACAAAAGAAAAATGTCAGGAATAATTGGTAAAAAAGTAGGAATGACTAGCATGTACAATGCAGAGGGGAAAAACATCCCATGCACAGTGATTGAGGCTGGTCCTTGCGTTGTAACGCAAGTTAAAACCGTCGAGAAAGACGGCTACGTAGCTATTCAGTTAGCTTATGATGAAAAGAAGGAGAAGAACACTCCGAAGCCAATGAAGGGGCACTTTGCGAAAGCTGGTACTACACCAAAGCGTAAAGTTGTTGAATTCAAAGGTTTCGAAGACGCGAAAGCGGTAGGCGACGTGTTAAACGTTGAGTTGTTCAATACCGGTGACTTAGTAGATGTAGTTGGTACATCAAAAGGTAAAGGTTTCCAAGGTGTTGTAAAACGTCATGGTTTCGCAGGTGTTGGAGGTCAAACTCACGGTCAGCATAATCGTTTACGTGCACCAGGTTCGTTAGGAGCATCTTCATGGCCATCAAGAGTATTCAAAGGAATGCGTATGGCTGGTAGAATGGGTGGCGATCGCGTGAAAATTCAAAACTTAGAAATTTTAAAAGTGTATCCAGAGCAAAACTTACTAGTTGTTAGTGGTTCTGTACCGGGTGCAAAAGGTTCATACGTAATTATAGAGAAATAAGCGATGGAATTGAAGGTATTTAACATAGACGGAAAAGAGACAGGTAACAAGGTTACCCTTTCTGACGCAATTTTCGGTATTGAACCTAATGACCATGCAATTTACTTAGATGTTAAGCAGTTTTTAGCTAACCAACGTCAAGGTACACATAAGTCAAAACAAAGAAATGAAGTTGCTGGATCTACACGTAAGCTTCACAAACAAAAAGGAACTGGTGGTTCTCGTAAGGGAAGTATCAAGTCACCTGTGTTTAGAGGTGGTGGTCGTATTTTCGGTCCGCAGCCACGTGACTACAGCTTTAAATTAAATAAGAAGTTAAAGCAATTAGCACGTATGTCGGCATTAAGCTACAAAGCTAAAAATAACGACATCGTAGTATTGGAAGATTTCCAATTCTCGACTCCTAAGACTAAGAACTTTGTATCGTTGATTAGCAATTTGAAGATCGACGGACATAAGTCACTGATGATATTAGCGAACTTAGATAATAACATTTTATTATCGAGCCGCAATTTACAGAAGTCTAAGGTAGTTACGGCTACTGATATCAATACATATGATTTATTGAATGCTGATAAATTAGTATTGACAGCGAGTTCAGTTAAAACAATTGAAGAATCATTAAGCAAGTAAGTAGAGATATGGAAATTTTAAAGAAACCAATACTTACGGAGAAAATTGCAGCGATGGGCGAGAAGTTTAATCGTTATGCATTCGTAGTAGATAATAAGGCTAACAAAATACAGATTAAGAACGCTGTTGAGGCGATGTTCAATGTATCAGTTGTTTCAGTTAACACCATGATCGCACCAGGGAAAGCAAAATCTCGTGGTACTAAGAATGGCTTCGTTAGCGGTTCAACAGGTAAAGTGAAAAAAGCGATCGTATCGTTGGCTGAAGGTAACACAATTGACTTTTATAATAACATCTAAATAGGTTATGGCAGTTAAAAGATATAAACCGGTAACGCCAGGTACACGTTTCAGAATAGGTGCTGATAATTCAGATATCACCACTAATGTTCCTGAGAAATCGCTGGTAGTTAAACATAAGAAATCAGGTGGTCGTAACCATTCAGGTAAGATGACTATGCGCTACATTGGTGGCGGTCATAAGAAATCATACCGTTTGATCGACTTCAAGAGAGATAAAAATAATGTTCCTGCTACGGTAGCAACAATAGAGTATGATCCGAATCGTACATCACGTATTGCTTTATTGCATTATGCGGATGGTGAGAAGAGATACATTATTGCACCAGAGGGACTAAAAGTTGGAACAGTAATCGTAAGTGGTGAAGGTAGCGCTCCAGAAGTGGGTAACGCTATGCCATTGAAGAACATCCCATTAGGTACATTGGTACACAACATCGAGTTGAATCCAGGTCAAGGTGGTAAAATTGCAAGAGGTGCTGGCTCATATGCTCAATTAGCAGCAAGAGACGGTAAGTATGCAATCTTAAAGATGCCTTCAGGTGAATCAAGAATGATCCTTTCTACATGTATCGCAACAATTGGTACAGTTTCAAACTCTGACCACCAAATCGAGAGATTAGGTAAAGCAGGTAGAAACCGTTGGTTAGGTCGTAGACCTAGAACTCGTCCGGTAGCGATGAACCCTGTCGATCACCCAATGGGTGGTGGTGAAGGTAGAGCTTCAGGAGGTCACCCACGTTCTAGAACGGGAGTATTAGCGAAAGGCTACAAAACTCGTTACAAGAAAAAATCGTCAAATCGTTACATCATTGAAAGAAGGAAAAAATAATGGCTCGTTCAATTAAAAAAGGACCTTATATAGATCAGAATCTAGATAAAAAGGTCAACGTTATGAATGATTCAGGAAAGAGAACTGTTATTAAAACATGGTCTAGAAGATCTATGATCTCTCCTGATTTCGTTGGTCATACGTTTGCAGTACATAATGGTAATAAATTTATCCCTGTATATGTTACAGAGAACATGGTAGGTCACAAATTAGGTGAATTCTCTCCAACTCGTACATTCAGAGGTCACGGTAGTGATAAAAAGAAATAAGAACAATGGAAGCTATAGCAAAATTAAATGATTGTCCAACGTCTCCACGTAAGATGCGTTTAGTGATCGATTTGATCCGCGGACAAAAAGTAGAAAATGCTTTACATATTCTGAAGTTCAACCCGAAAGAAGCATCGAAAAGGGTAGAGAAACTTCTTCTATCAGCGATTGCTAATTGGCAAGCAAAGAACGAAGGTGTTCGTATGGAAGATAGTGAACTATATGTAAAAACGGTATTTGTTGGTGGTGGACGTCAGTTGAAGCGTTTACGTACTGCACCTCAAGGTAGAGGTTACAGAATTCGTAAGCGTTCTAACCACGTAACCATGGTAGTTGACAGTAAGGTATCAGTAATTAATAACTAATTAGAAATGGGACAAAAAGCACATCCGATAGGACAAAGATTAGGAATCATCAAAGGTTGGGATTCTAATTGGTTCGGTGGTAACAAGTACGCTGATAAATTAGTTGAAGACGATAAAATACGTAAATACATTCATGCACGTATCGCTAAAGGCGGTATCTCAAAGATTGTTATTGAGCGTACTTTGAAGCGTATTACTATTACAATACACACGGCAAGACCAGGTATTGTGATTGGTAAAGGCGGACAAGAAGTTGATAAGATCAAAGAAGAATTAAAGAAAATTACAAAGAAAGATGTTCAAATTAACATCTTCGAAATAAAGCGTCCTGAGTTAGATGCTCAATTGGTTGCTGACGGTGTCGCAAAACAATTAGAGGCTAGAATTTCATTCCGTCGTGCTATGAAAACATCGATTGCATCGACAATGAGAATGGGTGCTGAAGGTATCAAAGTTATGTGCGCAGGTCGTTTAGGAGGAGCTGAAATGGCGAGAACTGAGCAGTACAAAGAAGGACGTGTTCCGTTACACACGTTACGTGCTGATATCGACTATGCATTAGCAGAAGCGCATACAACGTATGGCAAGATTGGTGTGAAAGTGTGGATTTGCAAAGGTGAGGTTTATGGTAAACGTGATTTATCTCCAAACATCGGCGCAGCTACAAACACTAAATCAAGAACTGAAGGTGGAAATGACCGTAATGACAGAAACGACAGAAGAGGTGGTAATGATAAGAGAGGTGGAGATCGTAGAGGTGGCGGACAAAGAAAGTCTTCAAAATAATTTAAAGGATTGTTAACCTGAAATAAGTAGGTAAAGTTATGTTACAACCAAAAAGAACGAAGTTCAGAAAAATGCAGAAAGGCAAAATGAAGGGTAACGCTAAACGCGGTACAACTCTTTCATTCGGTTCGTTCGGTATTAAATCGTTAGAAGAATGCTGGATAACCAGCCGCCAAATTGAAGCTGCTCGTATTGCAGTAACACGTTTTATGAAACGTGAAGGTCAAGTTTGGATTCGTATCTTCCCTGATAAGCCTATCACAAAGAAACCTGCAGAGGTTCGTATGGGTAAGGGTAAAGGTGCTCCAGAATACTGGGTAGCTCCTGTTAAACCAGGACGTATGTTATTTGAAGCGGAAGGTGTTTCATTAGAAACAGCAAAAGAGGCTTTACGTTTAGCTGCGCAAAAATTACCAGTTGCAACCAAATTTGTAGTACGTAGAGATTACGAAGAGGCTTAAAAAAAAAGTTCATGGTTATCGGTGTATCAACGAAATCCCTCTGAACGTAAAAAATTAAAAAGATGAAATACGCAGAAATTAAAGAACTCTCAGTAGAAGAGATTAAAGAAAGGATTACAGAAGAGCAAGCGAACTTAACTAAAATGAAGTTCAACCATGCTGTTTCTGCATTGGAAAACCCTATGCATATCCGCACTTTAAGAAAGACAATCGCTAAATTAAATACAGAGTTAAAAGCGCGTGAGTTAAACGCTAACTCATAATCTGTAGAAATTGATTCAGAAATGGAAACTAGAAATTTAAGAAAAACAAGAATCGGGAAGATAGTGAGTAACAAGATGGAAAAGTCTGTTACTGTTGCTATCGAGCGTAAAGTAAAGCACCCGATATATGGTAAGTTCTTTAAAACGACTACCAAATTTATGGCTCATGACGAGAAAAACGAATGCAACATTGGCGACACTGTTAGCATCATGGAAATTCGTCCGCTGAGTAAAAACAAGCGTTGGAGAGTAGTAGAAATTTTAGAAAGGGCTAAATAATCATGATACAACAAGAATCAAGGCTTACTGTTGCAGATAACAGCGGTGCCAAAGAAGTTTTATGTATCCGAGTGTTGGGCGGTACTGGTAAAAGATATGCCTCTTTAGGAGACAAAATCGTAGTAACGGTAAAAAACGCTATACCTTCAGGAAACATCAAGAAAGGAACAGTTTCTAAAGCTGTTGTTGTTCGTACTAAAAAAGAAGTACGTAGAAAAGATGGTTCATATATTCGTTTTGACGACAATGCTGCGGTATTGTTAAACGCAAACGACGAACCTAGAGGTACTCGTATTTTTGGTCCAGTAGCAAGAGAATTACGTGAAAAACAATTCATGAAAATTGTTTCATTAGCACCGGAGGTATTATAATCATGGAAAGAAAAAATAACGCACAGCCTAAGCTGAATATTCGCAAAGGCGATACGGTAAAAGTAATTGCCGGCGATTCTAAAGGGCAACAAGGTAAAGTATTAAGCGTAAGCTTAGCGAAGAAGAGAGTAATTGTTGAAGGTTTGAATTTGGTATCTAAACACACTAAACCAAACGCAACTAATACTGAAGGTGGTATCGTTAAGATGGAAGCGCCTATTCATATTTCAAACGTAATGTTAATCGACCCAAAATCAGGTAAAGCTACACGTATTGGCCTTAAAGCTAATGCAGAAGGTAAATTGGTAAGGGTTGCTAAAAAATCAGGGGAGGAGATCAAATAATGTCATACGCACCTAGATTAAAATCTAAGTATAGAGAAGAAATAGTTTCTTCTTTACAAAATAAATTCGAGTACAAAAGTACTATGCAAGTACCTCGTTTGTTGAAAATTTGTATCAACCAAGGTGTAGGTGCTGCAGTATCTGATAAGAAGTTAATCGACAACGCAGTTGAAGAGATGACTTTAATTACAGGTCAAAGAGCAGTTGCTGCTAAATCGAAAAAAGATATCTCAAACTTTAAATTACGTAAGAACGTGCCAATCGGTGTTCGTGTAACTTTACGTGATAACAAAATGTATGAGTTCTTAGATCGTTTGATCGCTGTAGCTTTACCACGTATTCGTGATTTCAAAGGTATCAATGACAAAGGCTTCGACGGAAGAGGTAACTATACCTTGGGTGTTTCTGAGCAAATCATTTTCCCAGAGATCAACATCGATAGAATCAACAAAATAATGGGTATGGATATCACTTTCGTAACAACTGCGAATACTGATAAAGAAGCATTAGAATTGTTGAAAGAATTCGGATTACCATTTAAAAACCAAAATAACAATTAATTAAAATGGCTAAAGAAGGTATTAAGGCTCGCGAAGTTAAGCGTCAAAGACTCGTAGAGAAATATGCTCAAAAAAGAGCTGACTTAAAAGCAGCTGGTGACTATGAAGGTTTAGACAAATTGCCTAAAAACTCATCTCCAGTACGTTTACACAACAGATGCAAAATCACTGGTCGTCCACGTGGTTATATGCGTCAGTTCGGTATTTCAAGGGTGTTATTCAGAGAAATGGCACTTGAAGGAAAGATACCAGGCGTGAAAAAAGCTAGCTGGTAAGCGAAAAAATAAAGAATCCATAAAAAATTTAGTGGAAGGTAAGAATAAATTCATATCTTTGCCGTCCGCTAAATTTTAGTTTATTATAGTAATATTAGATAAAAGATGACTACAGATCCAATAGCAGATTATCTTACAAGAGTAAGGAATGCCATTAAGGCCAACCATAGGGTTGTTGAAGTTCCTGCATCTAATATCAAGAAGGAAATCACAAAAGTACTTTTTGATAAAGGATATATTGCGAATTACAAGTTTGAGGATGCTGGTGTTCAAGGTACAATTAAGATCGCTTTGAAATACCATCCGATTACCAAAACTTCGGCAATTAAGAAACTTCAGAGAATCAGTAAACCTGGTCTTAGAAATTATGCTCACATGAGCAACATGCCAAGAGTTTTGAACGGATTAGGTATCGCGATCCTTTCGACTTCTAAAGGTGTAATGACAGACAAAGAAGCTCGCGTTAGTAACGTGGGTGGTGAAGTATTGTGTTACGTTTATTAATAGGGAGATTCGGAAATGTCACGTATAGGAAAATTACCAATCGCTTTACCTCAAGGAGTAGAAGTGAATGTCTCAGGCGACAACGTTGTAACGGTTAAAGGTCCGAAAGGAACATTAACTCAAGCAGTTGACCCAGACATGATTATTAAGGTAGAAGGTTCTGAACTATTAGTTCAACGCCCTACTGATCAAAAAAGACACAAGGCAATGCACGGTTTATATCGCGCATTAATCAATAACATGGTTGTTGGTGTTACACAAGGTTACAAAATCACTCAAGAATTAGTGGGTGTTGGTTACCGTGCTACTAACAATGGAAATACACTTGACTTAGTGTTAGGTTATTCTCACCACTTTGTATTTGAGTTACCTGTAGAAATTAAGGTTACTACAACTGCAGAAAAAGGTCAGAACCCTACAGTTATTTTAGAGAGTATTGACAAACAATTAATTGGTCAGGTTGCTGCGAAGATTCGTTCGTTACGTAAACCAGAACCATACAAAGGTAAGGGTATTAAGTTTGCTGGTGAGGTATTGAGAAGAAAAGCAGGTAAATCAGCAGCTAAAAAATAATTATAGTCATGGCAAATATTAAATCTTCAAGAAGATTAAAAATTAAAAAAGGTATCCGTTTAAGATTAACAGGTACCCCAGAGCGCCCAAGACTTTCTGTGTACAGAAGTAATAAAGCGATTTATGCACAGATTATCGACGACTTGAATGGCAAAACATTGGCATCGGCTTCTTCTATGAAGGGCGCAGTTGATGAGAAAGCTAATAAAGTTGATCAGTCGAAAATGGTTGGCAAGCTAATCGCAGAAAAAGCTATCGCAGCAGGAATCAATGAAGTGGTGTTCGACCGTAACGGTTATTTATACCATGGTAGAATTAAATCTTTAGCAGAAGGTGCTAGAGAAGGTGGTTTACAATTCTAATCAAGAGAACATGTCTACAGCAAATATTAAAAGAGTTAAAACAACAGATATCGAACTAAAAGATCGTTTGGTAAGCATCCAACGTGTTGCTAAAGTAACCAAAGGTGGTCGTACGTTCAGCTTCTCAGCTATCGTAGTAGTAGGTGATGAAAATGGTGTAGTTGGATACGGTTTAGGTAAAGCTAAGGAAGTAACTGAAGCGATTACTAAAGGTATCGATGATGCTAAAAAGAACTTAATTAAAGTTCCTATTTATAAAGGTACTGTACCTCACGAGCAATATGGTAAATATTCTGGTGGTTATGTATTCTTAAAACCAGCTTCTCATGGTACAGGTGTAATTGCCGGTGGTGCGATGCGTGCAGTGTTAGAGAGTGCGGGTGTTACCGACGTATTAGCGAAGTCTAAAGGTTCATCAAATCCACATAACGTGGTTAAAGCTACAGTTACAGCATTAGCGCATATGCGTGATGCAATCACTGTTGCTCAACATAGAGGAGTTTCATTAAGTAAAGTATTTAACGGTTAATGAGTATGTCAAAGATTAAAATTACACAAGTAAAGAGTGTGATCGATCGCAACATCCGTCAGAAAAGAACGATGGTTGCTTTAGGTCTTAGAAAAGTTAATCAGACTGTTGAAGTTGAAGCTACTCCTCAAATTTTGGGTATGGTAGCAAAAGTGAATCATCTGATCAAAGTAGAAAATATTTAATTGTTTATCCCCCGTCAAGGGAATTAATTGAACAAAGATGAAATTATCGAATTTAAAACCAGCTGAAGGGTCAGTTAAAACACGTAAAAGAGTAGGTAGAGGTACAGGTTCTGGTAGAGGTGGAACTTCTACACGTGGTCATAAAGGTGCAGGCTCTCGTTCAGGAACTTCTACGAAAGTAGGTTTCGAAGGTGGACAAATGCCTTTACAAAGAAGAATCCCTAAGTTCGGATTTAAGAATATAAACAGAGTTGAGTACGTAGGTGTAAACTTAGACGTATTGCAATCATTAGCTGAAAAGTTCTCTCTAACTAGCATCGATTTAGATGCATTGAGAAGCCATGGTTTAATATCTAAAGCTGACAAAGTGAAAGTTTTAGGTCGTGGTAAATTGGTATCGAAATTAGAGGTAAAGGCTCATGCTTTCTCTGAAACTGCTAAAGCAGCTATCGAAGCTCAAGGTGGAACTACAGTTACTTTGTAATTCATGAAGAGATTTATAACTACATTAACCAACATCTTCAAAATTGAAGACCTAAGAGTAAGGATATTAAATACCTTACTTTTACTATTGATATATAGAGTAGGTTCATTCATCGTATTGCCAGGGGTTGACCCAGCATTAGTTGAATCAGCTAGCAAACAAGATGGTATCCTTGGATTACTAAATATGTTCGCTGGTGGTTCTTTCGCTCGTGCTTCGGTATTTGCGTTGGGTGTGATGCCTTATATCTCAGCTTCGATCGTGGTACAACTTTTTGGTATCGTTATTCCTTACTTCCAACGTTTACAGAAGGAAGGTGAAAGCGGTCGTAAAAAGGTGAACCAGATCACGCGTTATTTGACAATTATTATTACAGCCGGACAAGCAATTGGTTATATAAAAACACAAGTGCCTCAAGAAGCGATCATGATCAGTCAATCGTTATTTACGATTTCTTCGATCTTCGTTTTAACATGCGGTACTATGTTTGTGATGTGGTTAGGTGAGCGTATAACTGATAAAGGATTAGGTAACGGTATCTCATTAATTATTATGGTGGGTATCATTGCACAATTACCTTTAGCGTTTATTGCAGAAGCAGGTTCTCGTTTAGGTATCAATGGTGGTGGATTAATTCCGTTCATCGTTGAACTTGCAGCTTTAGCATTCGTAGTAATCTTCACGATTCTATTAGTGCAAGGTACTCGTAAAATTCCTGTGCAATACGCAAAAAGAATTGTAGGTAACAAACAATATGGTGGTGTACGTCAATACATCCCTCTAAAAGTAAACTCAGCTGGTGTTATGCCTATCATCTTCGCTCAAGCGATTATGTTCATACCTGGTACTTTGGCTTCATTTATGCCAGAGAGTAGTTTTGCTCAAGCGGTAGGTACTAACCTAGGT
>JBKCCA010000373.1:0-3089 GCA_046305595.1 bacterium | reverse complement strand
TATAACCTGCAGCAACCATTTCTTTACCAGATTGTAAAGCCTCTTCAGCTGTACAAACACCATCTTCAGATAATCTTCTATAGATAGCGAAGATAGTACCTACAGAAACGTTAACATCGATATTAGATGAACCATCTAGGGGGTCAATACAAACAATGTATTTTGCATCTCTAGAAAACTCATTGTCGACAGGAATCACATCATCGTTCTCTTCAGAAACAATCATGCAACATTCACCACCTGCATTTAATGCAGCAATGAATTGTTCATTTGCGAAAACATCTAATTTTTTCACTTGCTCACCTTGAACATTGGTGTCGCCAGTCTCACCTAAAATGTTTACCAAGCCGGCTTTGTTCACCTCTCTGTTTACAATTTTAGCTGCAATGGCTAAATCTCTGATTAATCTAGAAAAGCCTCCCTTTGCGAATGGGAAATCTGATTGCTTTTCAATAATAAATTGGCCTAATGTAATTACTCTTGACATGCTTAATGGTTTGTATATATTAGTTTTGCTTAGTTCTTGAACCTATTTCTATTACTTCTAAATCTTTAATCTTAGCATTCTCAACACTAAATCTCATAAGTGTTCTTACCTTATGAAATCCCTCTTTGCCTGCTGCTCCCGGATTAAGATGCAACAAATTTAATTTTTTATCAACAATTACTTTTAGAATATGCGAATGTCCGGTAATAAAAAGTGCAGGTTGCTCAGTTTTTAAGACAGGTTTTATTAGCGGATGGTACTTCTCAGGGTATCCTCCTATATGGGTAATGTACACCTTTAATCCTTCTATCTCAAAGATTAAGTCTAATGGAAACTCCTTTCTTACATCATTCCCATCAATATTCCCATAAACTGCCCTTAATGGTTTAAATGCTTGAATTTGTTTGACAACATCATAATTACCAATATCGCCTGCATGCCATATCTCATCTACCTCTTTGAAATGTTCTAATATTTCAACTGGGAAATAGGAATGTGTATCAGATAATAATCCAATTTTCTTCATTAAAATATGATTAAATAATCTTTTAATGCCTCAATATATTGATCTGAATGAACTTTTTCAGATTTGTAAATCACAAATTCTTCCCTTTCAATTTCTTTCGAAGACTTTGTCCAGGTACTCAATTTACGTATTACCCCAGAATCTTCAAATGACTTCAAAGAGCAATCATATATCAAATGAAAGCCAAGACTACTTAAATATTCATTTGTCTTAATAAAAGCCTCTAAAGGTAGAATTAAAGAGATTTCTGTATGTGGGTTCGATAAATCATTAATCTTGTCTAACCAAGCACTGAACAATTGCCAAGAAATATGTCGAGCTATTGATTTCTGATCATCATCATTTTTTAATGAATGGTAGAAATAAGGAGGATTGCTAAATATTAGATCATACTTCTGTTCAGTATTAAAGCTCAAAAAGTCAATATTTTCTATACTAAGCCTATTTCTAAAGTCAGAGGCATTAAAGTTCTCTGAGGCTTGAATAGCAGATTCATTATCAATTTCTAGGGCCTTGATCTTTAGCTGAGGATACCTTTGACACAGCATCAGGCTAATCACTCCAGTACCAGTTCCTATTTCAAGAGCTGAACTTAGCTCATTAGAAGGCCTGAGTGTAGAACCCATTAAAACAGCATCGCTGCCGATTTTCATCGAGCAGCGATCTTGTTCAACTATAAATTTCTTGAATATAAAAGTGTATTTACTCAAAATTAATTTGATTCTATTAACTCTTCTAAAGCCTTTTCGTGACGTTCTTTGTAATCTGAAACTACTCCAAAGTCTTCATTATCTACATGAATTTCACTTGAAGTAACAACACCTAAGTAACTGTATTCTATTTCATTAACTGACATAAACTCAATGAAAGATTCGCGTTGTTCTTGACTTACAGAAACCACAATTCTACCTTGAGATTCACCAAATAAGAAAGCATCTTTTCTAATGTTTTCATCAGTAAATATGCTGAATCCTAAGTTATTAGCATAAGAAGATTCTAGTAATGCAGTAAACAATCCACCGTCTGAAACATCATGGGCAGATTTAATTAAAGAATTATTAATTAAACCCTTGATAACTTGATGAGTAGCATATTCTACTTCTAGATTAAAATGAGGTGCAGGTGAAGATTTAATACCATGGAATGACGCTAAATATTCAGATGCATTGATATCATTTCTACTTTCACCAATCAAATAAATTAGGTCTGACTCTTCTTTAAAGTTAAGCGTCATGCGAGTAGATTTAGAATCCATCACTCCTAACATACCGATAGTTGGTGTTGGGAAAACCGGACCTTCATCAGAAGATTGGTTATAGAAACTAACGTTTCCACCAGTTACGGGTGTTTCAAATTTAGTACAAGCAGCGCCCATACCTTTGATAGCACCAACGAATTGCCAGTAAACTTCCGGATTATAAGGGTTACCAAAGTTCAAACAATTGGTAATAGCAACAGGTTCAGCACCAGTGCAAGTAATATTTCTAGCAGCTTCAGCGACTGCAATAGCGCAACCCACTTCAGGGTCAGCATAAACATATCTTGAATTACAATCAACAGTTAAAGTAATAGCTTTATCAGTACCCTTAATATTCACTACAGCAGCATCAGAAGGTGCATTCGTAGACATATTTATGGTACCAACCATTGAATCATATTGATTTATTACCCAACGCTTCGAAGCGATATTCGGATGATTCGTTAAGAACTTCGCCACCGCTTTTAAGTCCGAAGGCTCTTTCACCGCATCAATCGTAAACTTCTTATTTTCAGCAAAGTAAGCTGGTTCTTTATATTCTCTATGGTAAACAGGTGCACCACCGCCTAAAACTAAATCTTCAGCAGGTACGTCAGCCACTAAGTCACCATCCATATAATAATGTAATCTCTTCGTATCTGTAACTTCCCCTATAATAGCACAATTCAAATCCCACTTCTCAAAAACAGCTTCTACTTCTTTCTCTCTACCCTTTTCAACTACAATTAACATTCTTTCTTGAGATTCAGATAATAGAATTTCATAAGGCTTCATGTTCGCCTGACGAGTAGGTACTTTATCTAAATAGATCACCATAC
>JBKCCA010000372.1:0-1452 GCA_046305595.1 bacterium | reverse complement strand
GATTATGTAAGACCGTCATTAACCATTATTACTTCAAGCAAGTCTTCGTATAATATTGATATTTCTAAAGTAGTTATACCAGGACATATCGATATTACTAATGTAAAGAATTCAGAATTAGCATTTGATACATCTAAAGTTGTTTTAGAATCTATAATTAAAAAAATCACTATTGATTTACTAGAGACTAATTTTTATCCTAATGGAGGTAACAAAATCAGTTTTGATTATTTAAAAAATCGTACTCAAGGTTCTTTAACTCAAAATCAATTATTAGACGATAAACGTAGCGAGAGGGGTAATGAAGGTCAATCTGAGTCGTATTCGGTAATGAGAAAAGATATTTATAATAAATTTTATTATCTAATATTAAATGATACAAAATCAGAATTAATAAATAATTCTGAAAAGAAAGAAGCAAATGTAACTTCTGATTTTATGATAATTAAATTAGATAAAGCTTATGAATTCATAGTTAAGCATTATCAAAAAATGAAAAGTGAAAACAAATCTTTCTCTGATATTGAGAAATATTTTAGCTATTCTATAATCTTACAAGGCTCTGTAAGTGGCATTAAATCACAGACTAAAACTTCATTAGGTACTAAAGAAAAAACTACTTCTGAACTTTTTGCTGAGGCTGAACAAGATTTAATTGATAATACCTTAGAAGAGTTAACTCGTGAAGTAGAAGATTTTCAAGTTATTACACCTGTAATTGATAGAAAACCAATTTCTGCAAGAATAGGTTCAAAAGAAGGCTTAAAAATCGATAATAGATATAAAGTTTATGACTTTACTGAAGCAGACTCAACTGGTAAATCTAAAAAAATACATATAGCTACAGTAAGGGTTAGAAGTGTATCTGATAATAGTATTCTAACAGACTCAACAGCTCCAAGTAAGTTCTATAAAATTGGTGGTGGTAGAATAGATGAAGGTATGTTATTGCAGAATAAAGAAGACATTGGAGTAGGAGTTTCAGTTGGTTATGGAAGTTTATCATGGATTAGATTAGATTATAGAGTAAAAGGTATAACGCCAGGTCTTAAAGTATTTCTGGGTGTTAACCCTTACCCAGGTAAGGTTGAGTTTAATAAAACAGAATTTGAAAAATATGGTGTAGTTGGAACTTTAGTAAATAGTGGTTTTGTAAAATTACCAAAATATACAGTTCTTGCATTCAATGCTGAAGTTGGGGTTGAGAAAACTATGATGTTGCATTCTAGATTTGGAATTACACCTTTCATAGCAGGTGGTGTATCAATGATAAATATGTTAGGAGAGGCCTTTACTTATGAATATTTGGGACAAAGTTTAGTATATAATTGGGATACAGAAAAAAGTAATATTTACACAGCATATTCAGCACTAGGAGGCTTAAGAGCAAATTTATTTTTATCAAATAATATTTTATTTTTCATATTCGTTATATTAAAATTCATATCTAAC
>JBKCCA010000371.1:0-12310 GCA_046305595.1 bacterium | reverse complement strand
CCTATGACTGCATGACTTTGATTAATACTCTTTTTTATCTCTCTAGTTTCAGCAATGTATTTACTTGGCTTTTCTCTTTTTTCTTTCGATTTTATTTTTTTGATTTGGCCAAAATGATGATCAACAATGCTGATTAATTGTTCAGCATTTAATTTACCATATACACCAATCACCATTTCTTCAGGTGAATAGTTTTTCTTAGTGAAAGAAATTAAATCTTTTCTATTGATATTTCTTACACTTTTTTTACTACCCAAAATATTTTCACCTAATGAATGATTTTTGAAAATGATATTTTCAAATTCATCTTGAATAGCTTCTTCTGGTGTATCTAAGTATGAATCTATTTCGTCGATTATTACTTCTTTCTCTTTTAAAATCTCTTTTTCAGGGAATGTAGAATTGAACAATAAGTCAGAAAATAATTCAATAGCTCTTTCAGTATGTTCAGAGAGAAATGAAGCATGAATACAAGTGTGTTCTTTAGTAGTGTAAGCATTTAAGTCGCCACCTACCACTTCCATTCTATTAAGAATATTTAATAAACTTTTCGTTGGAGTACCTTTAAATAACATGTGCTCTAAGAAATGAGCTAAGCCTTCTTTCCCTTTTCGCTCATCTCTTGAACCACAATTAATGATTACACATGAATGAACAATGTTTGAATGAGGGTTATCTTTATGTACTATTCTAATGCCGTTATTAAGGGTATAAAGTCTATAATCCATACCCTCAAACATACGATATTTTGATCATTATTAGTAGATAAGCTACTATTCTACTATAAAACTCACAGCTTTAGTATACTCGTTTGATTTTATTCTATAGTAGTATATGCCTGAATTCAAATTCAAATTATACTCTTTATTAATTATTGAATTTTTTACTTCTAATTTTTCATTGAAAATATTTCTTCCTTGAACATCAATTATAGAAATTTCTATTTCTGAACTTTCTAAATTCTCTATTTCAATTTTGAATGTGCCCTTGTTAGTATTCGGGTATAAGTTAAGCTTAGCCTTATCAATTTTATTCTGATCGAAGCCAACTGAGCTACTTACTAAATCTGTCATCCAGATTCCTCTTCCAAATGTTGCAGCAAATAATTTATTTGAATCAGTATGTATTTCTAATTCACTTACAATTACGTTTGGCATTAAGTTACTATATCTCTCCCAAGTTGTACGCCCATCATATGTATAATACACCCCATTGTCTGTACCAATGTATACTGTGTTATTATTTGAACCAGCTTGGTTTACTATAGTATTTACCGGGATGTTGGGTAAATTGTAACTGATGTTCGTCCAACTTTGACCTGCATTCGTTGTCTTATAAACTTTTTGTCCCTCAACAAAACCACTAAACACCACCCAGGCTGTAGAAGGGTTTTCATTATCTACACTTATATAAGTTACATACAATGAATCAGGCAAACCTGCAGTTGCATTAAGCCAGCTAGTGCCGCCATTAGTAGTTACGTATAGTTTAGTTTTCTCATTCTGTTTATGTACTATTCTTTTTGCTACATAAATAAAATCTTCATTACTGTTTGCTACATCAAAAAATGAAATTGGTGCATGAAGACCATTTGACATAGTTGCAAAATTTGATTTCTTCTGAAAACTTATTCCTTCATCGTTAGATTTATAAATATTTCCATAACCTATATAAAGTACATCTGGATTGTTTTTTGAGATTTTAAAAGGTGTTGTCCATTCGCCATCTTCATCACCAGGTTGAAATAGACTATTATAAGTTTGACCTCCATCGAATGATTGCACAAAATTTCCGAATTGATAAGATCCGTATAAAGTCAAATCATCAGTAGGGTGTAGGGCACACTCCATTCCATCACCACCAATAATATTTACCCAAGAATTTCCTTCTTTATAATAAGTAGAATTATCTTGAGCACCAGCGATAACATCACCAAATTTCTCTCTCAATCCTAATCTATAGAATGAAGTAATCTGCATACCATTGCTTACAAATTTCCAACGAGTCGGAAATTCATAATTAGGATCGGGTGAACTCCATGTACCTATAATTATACTATCACTTCTATACAAGCCACCATCATTAGCAACAAAGTATGCATCGTTTGTTGGGTTATATTTATATTGATGTTGGTCAGCATGTAAAAACTTTTCACCATAATAAGGTAGCCAAAATGAAACACCATTCCATGATAAACCTCCATCAGAAGTACCCCACATATTTATACCGCCTACATAAACTTTATTTTTATTTTTTGCATCTACTACAATCGCCAAGTCATATGTCCCTTGTCCGCCTGGTGAATTACTATCGTACCATCCTAATAAATTTATAGCATCACTTGACGTGTATCTCTTTACCCATGATTGACCACCATTAGTACTTGCATAAAATCCTTCGAAGCCTCTATCTAATCCGCATGTAATCGCATAGACATAATTAGTATCATTCAATGAAACTGCTATTTCTACTCTTTGTACATTTTTACTTGGTATATTAGTATTTAAAGTTGACCATGTTTCTCCGAAATCATTAGATTTTATTATACCTGCAGAGCCTTCGTTTAAAGAAAATACATAGCCAGTGCTTGCATAAAGAGTGTTTATATTTTTCGGATTTTCTTCTAAATCCCAAATAATTTCATTCGATTTTTTTGTCCAGGTTTGACCCGCATCATACGATTTCCAAATACCTTCAATACCTACAGCTATTAATTCATTAGAGTTACTCGGCTTCACAATTACTTTTCTAATTAATGAAGCATCAAGATTATTTTGTTCAAATGTTAATCCGGTTGCTGCCCATGTATTTCCACCATCTACAGATTTATAAATTCCAATACCATAATGCGTATGTCTTTTTCTACCATCAGTATTTAATGCAACACCTAAGTATGCATAATCTCCAACCGATGCATACAAAGTATTAGTATTATTAGGATCTATTGCAATATCTGATATTCTAATGATGGGTAAATTATCACCTATAGGTGTAAATGTTTGTCCGGAATTTGTAGTTTTCCATATACCACCTTGAGCAACTCCTACATACATGATATTCGAATCTGTTGGATGAAAAGTCACGCAATTGATTCTACCCATACCATGACTCGAAGGTCCAAAAGCAGGGGGTAATTCGTTAGGGCCGAAAGGCACCCAAGCTGAGCTCATTTTTGAAGATGCATTATTTTGCAAATTCATTTTTGATAAAGTATTTACATACTCTTTTAAATCGGGTAATGAACCATCGGGATTTAAACGTTGATCATAATGATGTTCCCAACGTTTGAACCATTTCCAACCTTTTACATTATTTATATCTACGGATGATCGATAATTATTAAACTCTTGTTGTAAATCTAAAAAGGAAGTATTGCTTTTTTTATTTGTAAATATTTGAGCAAATAATATTTGCGGCAATAATATTAATACTAAGAGTAGACGCTTCATATTTTATTTTTTCATAAATTTAACAAATTGCATACCATAAATTGCTAATTATAACATGAATAAGACAGAACTTCGAAAATTAATACTTGAAAAGAGGGAGGCATTAAGCACTGAACAGCGTTGTGCATTGCTTCAGCAAGTTATTGACCACTTAAATGAGTTTGATTTTACAAAAATTAAAATTGTACATATTTACCTTCCGATTAAGAAGAAAAACGAAATAGATACATTCCCTATAATAGGTTTTTTGAAATTAATTGCACCAACAATAAAAATCGTATTACCCAAAAGTGACTTCGATACATTTGACATGATTAATGTATTGTATGACGACAATACTATTTTAACAGAAAATGAATATAGTATTTGGGAACCAGTAAATGGTGATGTGGTTGAGAATGAAAAAATTGATATGGTTATTTGCCCTTTGTTAAGCTTTGATAAACGCGGATTTAGAGTGGGTTATGGCAAAGGATTTTATGATCGATTTTTGAATAAGTGTAGAGAAGATGTAGTAAAAATCGGATTATCGTATTTTGAGCCTGAAGAAATTATTGAGGATGTGAATGAGATGGATGTAAGCCTCAACTTTGCAATAAGTCCGTCGAGGCTTTGGAAATTCTAAATATTATTTTACTCTTTCTACGTAATCACCAGTACGAGTATCGATTTTTACTTTATCACCTTCATTGATGAATAAAGGAACTCTAATTTCAGCACCATTAGAAACAGTTGCTGCTTTAGTAACGTTAGTTGCAGTATCACCTTTAACAGCTGGTTCAGTATAAGTAATTTCAAGTTCAACGTGAGTTGGAGCTTGACCTGTAATAGGCTCATCACTTTCGAAAGCGATGATTAAGTTCATTCCTTCAGAAATAAATTTCGCTGATGCACCAAATAAAAATTTAGGTACGTTAAATTGTTCGAAGGTCTCATTATCCATCACCACAAAGAAATCTCCATCTTCGTATAAATATTGATAATCTTTAGTTTCTACTCTACAAATATCAACTTCTTCATCTGTACGGAAACGGTACTCAACTAATTTATTAGATTTTACGTTTCTCATTCTAGCTTGATAAAAAGCACGTAAGTTACCAGGTGTACGGTGAATAAATTCTTCTACCGTTACTAGTTCTCCGTTGAAACGTAACACGTTTCCTGTTTTTACATCTGACGCTTTTGCCATATAATTATATTCTTATTTACTAATTTGAGCCGTAAAGATAATAAAATTTACTTTTGAGAATCAGGCTTATAATCCATTATAGATAGACTTTTATCACAAATGCTGTATTCGTATTCTTGATTCGAGCAAATGATAATAGTACGATTACTTAAATAGTCATTTAAAAGTTGATGATACCAACTTATGCCTTGTTTATCGAGGTTTGAGCAAGGTTCATCTAACATTATACAATCTACATTACTTAGTACTGCTAACATCAACTTAGCGCGTTGTTTCATGCCTGATGAGAAATATCTTATCTCTTTGTTTCGTGATGTCTCTAATCCGACGATATTCAATAAATCTTCATTACTATAATCATTTAATCTATTCTTAAATGAAAAATGAAAATCAATCATTTCATTCAATGTCATTTCTTCAACTAGTTCTAAGTAGGGTGAAGCGATGCTGAAATGTTTATAAATATTTTCTGCAGAAATTAATTGATCATTTACACGATAACTTATTTCACCTTTAGAAGCGCTTAAGCTACCGACGATTATTTGAAGTAGAGTTGATTTGCCTGAGCCGTTAGCGCCAAGTATTGCTAGCTTTGCAGAGTTCGGTATTAGGATGTTAACATCCTTGAAAATCCATTCTCTATTAAATTTTTTAGCAATATTGAGGAGCTCTATTTGCATTAGTCTCTCGAATATCCTTTCATAATGCCATTGCTAGAATTATTGATAAAGTCAACAATGCCTTTTTTGATTGGTGATTCTTGAACTTCTTTTTCAATAATATTTAGAGCATTAGAAATTGAATATCCTTTTACATAAAGAATTCTATAAATATTTTCTATTTGACGAATCTCATCATCAGTAAATCCACGTCTTCTTAATCCGACTGAGTTTATACCAACATATGAAATAGGTTCACGTGCAGCTTTTGTGTAAGGAGGAACATTTTTACGAACCAATGTACCACCAGCAACGAATGTATGTGCGCCAATAGTTAAGAACTGACCTACAGCAGCCATACCTTCTAGTATTGCATAGTCTTCAATCGTAACATGACCAGCAAGATTTACATTGTTTGCGAGAATAATATTATTACCTAAAATGCAATCATGTGCGATATGAGCATAGGCCATTAATAAGCAATTTTTACCTATTGATGTTTTATGACGGTCATTGGTGCCTTTATTGATGGTAACACATTCTCTAATGACAGTGCCATCACCTACTTCGGCAATAGTATGCTCACCTTTATATTTTAAATCTTGTGGAATTGCTGATACTACTGCACCAGGAAAAATTTTGCAATTTTTACCAATTCTTGCACCATCCATGATGGTCACATTAGGGCCTATCCAAGTACCTTCGCCAATTTCAACATCTTCATATATTGTGCTGAAAGGCTCAATGGTTACATTAGCTGCAATTTTTGCTTTTGGGTGTACTGATGCTAGCGAAGATATCATTCGTATTATTTAGCTTTTCTTAACAATTTGTGCCATTAACTCTGCTTCCATTACAATTTTGTCACCAACAAAGGCTGTGCCTCTCATTTGACAAATACCTCTACGTATTGGAGCCATTAAATCAAGCCTAAATATAATAGTATCTCCCGGAAGTACCTTATCTTTAAAGCGTGCATTTTCAATTTTCATGAAATATGTCCAGTAATTCTCCGGATCTTGCACTGTACTTAAAGCTAAAATACCACCTGTTTGCGCCATTGCCTCTATCTGCAAAACGCCCGGCATCACTGGGTTTCCGGGGAAATGACCTTTGAAAAATTCTTCATTCATGGTCACATTTTTTACCCCTACTACGTGCTTGCTAGATAATTCAGTTATTTTATCAATTAATAAAAACGGCTGACGATGTGGTAAAATATTAGTGATTTCGTTGATATTGTAAACTGGGGTGTCATTCGGATTGTAATGTGGGATGTTTTTCTTTGCTTTTTCTTTCTTAATCAAAGCTTTAATCTTTTTAGCAAAGGCAACATTTGCCGCATGACCTGGGCGAGCTGCCATAATATGACCTTTTAAAGGCATACCAACTAGGGCTAAGTCACCAATTACATCTAGCAATTTATGACGAGCTGGCTCATTTTGATGTCTTAATTCAATATTATTTAAAATGCCTTCGCGTGCTACAGCAATTTTTTCACGGTTAAATAATTTTGCAAGGTGTTCTAATTCTTCTTCTCTTACCACTTTATCAACCACTACTATTGCATTATTTAAGTCACCACCTTTAATAAGGTTATGTTGTAAAAGCATTTCTAATTCATGTAAGAAACAGAAGGTTCTACATGATGCTATTTCTTTTTTGAATTCTGTGATTGATGATAATGATGCATGTTGACTACCTAAAACTGGTGAATTGTAGTCAACCATTACAGTTACTCTATAATCATCAAGGTATGGCATCGCTGTCATTTCAACATGACGCTCAGGTTCTGAATAATATAAATTATTTGGTATTACGAAATATTCACGATCTGCATCTTGTTGTAAGAATCCGATTTTTTCTAATTCTTCAATAAAAGGCATAGAACTACCATCCATAATTGGAGCCTCAGGGGCATCAATTTCGATTAAAACATTATCTATTTCTAATCCAGCTAAAGCAGCTAATGTATGTTCTATAGTTGAAACGCTTGCACCATTTTGAGTAATGGTAGTACCACGAGAAGTATCTGTTACATTATCAACATCTGCATCAATAATCGGAGAGCCCTCAATATCAACTCTTTGAAATTTATATCCGTGATTTTCAGGAGCTGGCTTAAAAGTCATTGTCACCTGTTTCCCCGTATGCAATCCGACCCCCACAACTGTAACTGGGGCCTTTAATGTGGTTTGTTTTACGTTCATTCCTGTCGATTAATTCTGACAAATGTATCTAGAAATGGCGTTTAAACAAAATTTATCAAACTTAAATTAAATGGTTTGTTTTAAATCTCGGAGCTTTTGTTCTAATTCCTCGATTTTTTTCTCTAAATCTGGCAGTCTTCTGTAAACGGCTTGCATCTTTAACGAGTCTCTAAATGGAGAAACTGGTGCACCGTTCCACTGTTTATTCTCTTCTGTGATTGATTTTGAGATACCTGATTTCGCATTGATTTGAGAACCCTTAGCAATGCTGATATGACCAACAATACCTACTTGGCCGCCAATTATACAACTTTCTCCAATACGTGTACTTCCAGAGATACCCGACTGAGAAGCTATTACGGTATTATTACCTACTTCAACGTTATGGGCTATTTGAATTAAATTATCTAGTTTAACACCTTTTTTGATGATAGTAGAACCAATTGTTGCTCTATCTATACTTGTGTTAGAGCCAATTTCAACATCATCTTCTATAATTACATTACCAATTTGCGCAACTTTTTGAAATGATCCATCTGCTTGTGGTGCAAAGCCAAATCCGTCGCTACCGATTACCGCACCTGAATGAATAATAACATTTTTGCCAATGTTGCAATCTGAATAAACTTTAACTCCTGCAAACAATGTAGTTCCATCTTCAACAACCGAATTATCACCAACATATGCTTGTGGGTAAATCTTTACATTATCTCCAATTATTACGTTATGTCCGATGTATGCAAAGGCTCCTATATAGCAATCTTTACCAATTTTAGCAGATTTACTAATGAAATTAGGTTCCTCGATGCCGTATTTATTAAGTTTTATGGTATTGTACTTTTCTAATAAAATAGAGAATGCACTATATGCATCATCAACTCTAATTAAAGTTGCTTGTATAGGTTTCTCTAATACAAGTGATTTATTGACAATAACTACTGAAGCTTCAGTGCTATATAAATAAGGTTCGTACTTAGGGTTCGATAAAAATGATAAAGCTCCAATACGACCTTCTTCTATCTTAGCCAGAGAGGAAACAACTACATCCGGATTACCTTCAAGTTCACCGTTAAGTAATACACAAATTTCAGTTGCTTTAAATTGCATTATACAAAATTAAAATTATATGCTTATGCTGCAAATGTAAGATTAAAAAAACGGAATTATTTTCTCAACAATTAGCTAGTACTTTGGGTAACAGAGATAATACTTTTTAACATTCCTCGTCAATGCCTCTACATTAAGTCCGTCTGAGGCTATCGCCACATCCTGTAATACATCGTTCTTCGTCAATATATATATGTTGCCAATTTCCGGATTATAGGCATTATTGTTAATAATTCCTTCGAATACGAAATAATCGGCATCATTTACACTTATATTAAGACGCTCCATGCATTCATTTTTCTTAAGAACTAAATATTGTTGATCTATCACTTCATTTGAAAGTTCTATAGAATATAAATTACGAGCCACCAAGTCAGCACATAATCTCGATAAAATGGGGTCTTCATGCGATTGCCATACTTTTATTGCAGAGTAGATGTCGTGGTCATCTAATTGCGAAAAGGCATTTAAGTATTTTGAATTACTCTGGAAGTCAACGAGACTTAAGTTTTGTTTTAAGAAGGTAGAAAAATCAGGACTCGCAAATAACTCAGCGCCTAACAATGAAATTTCTTTTGCGCGTTTTAAAATTTTATAAAGTAATTGTTCGGCCGATAAAACAGTTTTATGAAAATATACTTGCCAATACATCAATCGACGAGCAATTAAAAATTTCTCTACTGAGTATATACCTTTCTCTTCAATGACTAATAAATCTTCTTTAACCGAGATCATTTTCAAAATTCTATCGAAGCCAATAACTCCTTCTGATACTCCTGTATAAAAACTATCTCTATTTAAATAATCCATTCGGTCCATGTCGAGTTGACCTGATACCATTTGGTGTAAAAATTTCTTGTGATACTTATTTTCGAAAATTTCTATTGCTAAACTTAGTCGACCATTGAATTGATTGTTCAATTCTTTCATGAATAATATTGATAATGATTCATGATGAACTTCTGGTACGATACATGATTCAAGAGCATGTGAAAATGGTCCATGTCCTATATCATGTAACAATATAGCAATCGTTACTGCCTCTGCTTCTTCTTCTGTAATTTCTATATTCTTGTAACGCAGACTTTCAATTGCAATGCCCATCAAGTGCATTGCACCCAATGCATGATGAAAACGTGTATGCAATGCACCTGGGTAAACCAAATGGGTTAAACCTAACTGCTTGATATTACGCAATCTCTGAAAATATGGATGTTCAATTAAATCGAACACTATCTCATAAGGTACACTTATGAAACCATATACAGGGTCATTAAATATTTTCTTTTTATTCAAGGTCTAAACAATAAAAGCGAATTAATTCGTTAATTTTAACAGAATCAAATATAAAATAAAGGATGCAAGAAACAATCATATTGTGGGCCGATGATGAAATTGACTTATTGAAACCTCATATTCTCTTTTTAGAAGATAAAGGCTATAAAGTTATCAGAAGAACGAATGGTTCTGATGCATTAGATGTATTGAAATCAACTTATGTTGATTTAGTTTTTTTAGATGAGAACATGCCAGGCTTATCAGGTTTAGAGACTTTACAAGCAATTAAGAGTTTTAATAACGATATACCAGTGGTTTTAATCACTAAAAACGAAGAAGAGTATTTAATGGAAGATGCAATTGGTAGTAAGATTGCCGATTACCTTATAAAACCTGTTAACCCTAAACAAATATTGTTGACGATTAAAAAGTTGGTTGACAATAAAAGGTTAGTTACTGAAAAAACTACTTCAGCATATCAGCAGGAGTTTAGAAACCTCGGACTTGCGTTAAATGATGTATCGAATTTAAGTGAGTGGAAAGAGGTTTATAAAAAATTAGTTTTCTGGGAACTTGAACTAGAGAAATTAGAAGACTCTGGCATGCATGAAATTTTAACTTTACAAAAATCTGAAGCGAATAAATTGTTTTCAAAATTTGTAGAGAAGAATTATTTGAAATGGTTAAAAGATGAAGACAATGCTCCATTACAATCACATCAATTGATGAAGAGCAAAGTGTTTCCTCATATTTCTGATTCTATACCTACTTTTTTTGTGTTAATAGATAATTTGAGATATGATCAATGGAGAGTAATTGCTCCAATGATTAATGATTATTTCAGATTAGAAGAAGAAGAGATTTATACAAGTATTTTACCTACTGCTACACAGTATGCGAGGAATTCGATTTTCTCAGGACTTATGCCATCAGAGATGGAGAAGCGTTACCCTAAGTTATGGAAGAACGATGAAGATGAAGGTGGTAAAAATATGCATGAAGAAGATTTCTTAAAAGAACATTTAATTCGTGCTCGAAAAAACTGGAAAGTATCATATACCAAAGTTGTGAATAATGATCAAGGGAAAGATTTAGTAGATAGTATACATCAGAAATTCAATAATCAATTAAATGTTATTGTTTATAATTTTGTTGACATGTTATCTCATGCTCGATCTGAGATGGAAATGATTAAAGAGTTAGCGCCAGATGAAGCAGCTTATCGTTCTATTACTAAATCGTGGTTTGAACATTCTCCATTGATTGAAGCATTAAAGAAGATTTCGCAAAAGCCTGCAAGATTAATCATCACTACTGATCACGGTACCATCCGTGTAAAGAACCCAAGTAAAGTTATAGGAGATAGAAGTGTAAATTCTAATCTTAGATATAAGCAAGGTAAAAATTTAAACTACCAAGCTAAAGATGTTTTCGAAGTAAAGAATCCTATTGATGCATTTTTGCCAAGAGTAAATGTAAGTCAAGCTTTCATATTTGCTAAAGAAGATACTTATTTTGTCTATCAAAATAATTACAATCAATACGTGAATTATTTTGCAGATACATTTCAACATGGAGGTATTTCTTTAGAAGAGATGTTGATACCTTATTCGGTATTTACTTCTAAATAGATTCAGAACGAGAAGAATTTATTTATTTAAATTCTTCTCATAGATTTCAATCCATTTTTTCACCGTCATTTTCTTCATCAATTCCCCAATTAATTCAAATGGTATTTGATCGAATTTTTTAAATCGAACACAGCTCTTACCAATATCTAATTTTTGAGCAGTATGTTTTGGATATTCAGTTATAAACCAATTATACAATTCAGGGTCTGCATACATACCCATATGATAAAAGTTGATCGAATTTTTTTGTGATGCAATTGATGCAAACGGTAATGGTTCGATGGGTTTGCAATGATAACCAGCTGGGTATATTGAGTGAGGAACTACATAACCTAAAGCACCATAACTTATTGCAGGTTCAAATCCTTTAGGTAAATTTTTAACGATCACATCATGTAATTTATTGAATTCTACAATTCTATCTTCAGGTAGATTTTTTAGAATTTCTTTTACAGTTTTTCCTTCTGCTTTCATAATACTAATATAAAAATGGGCGGATGTTATCCGACCATACAGATTAAAATCTAAAGTTCAATGCTAACATATAATTTCTACCAGCTTGTGGGTAATAGTAATTACAAATATTTTCTTGTGTGCCGTTCATTAGACTAAAGGCATAACCATTAGCTTCGTAAACTTCGTTGAACACATTGTTGATTTTTAAAATTAAACTTAAATGTGGAATGATTTTGTTCACTTTTAAATTATAGTCGATAAATAAGTCATTGACAAAAAATGCATCTATGCTTTTTAAGTCACTCGATGTATTATCTAAATATTGTTTACC